>JADFQF010000294.1 GCA_022561955.1 Chloroflexota bacterium
CAGCGCCGTTTCGGAAGGCGTGCCCGATTGCCCGAAAAAATCACTGAGCGGAAGATCGAGTCGCCTCAGCCACATACGCGGACACAAGCGCGGCCTTGAGGGCGCTCTCGGATATGGGATGGGACACTGGATGCGCCTCATTTGCCGAGCCTGCCGCTACCTGGGCCTCGTACAGCGATGTTTTGGCCTCTACGGACAGGTTGACCGCCACCGAGCAGCCTTCCCACGTTAACGACCAGGCACAGTCGTAGAAGAGGGTTTCCTGCTGGTCCAGCCTGGAACGGCGCACCGAAGCGCCTCGCGTCGTGTCGAACTCGGCCTCGCCCTTAAGCAGGTCGTTATTTAGCTGGTCCAACAGGGTGCAGACCAGCTCGTCGAGCCCGTCCGCCTCCACCCACAGCCGGCACAGCGCGAGGACGTCATCCTGCGAGACCGGAAGCTCGTCGCCCGCCCTGCGGATGAAGTCCTGTGCTTGCGGGTGATATTCCACGAGCTTTCTTGCTTCGTCGGTCCAGGAGGTCTCTGAGCTCAATATCCTCTTCCTTAGCTGCTAAATTCAGCCGCTTACTTGGGGCGAGACTTCCGATTCACGGAGGGCCGGAAATGCACGGGCAATAGCAAGACCGTCTCCGTTGCACCAGACTGTAGGCGAACGCATATGTACATATCCAGATATTACTACCGTAGGTTAAGCCCTCGGGCCGCCTCCCGATTAATCCCCGCTCTCAAGAAGCATCACCCTGGCGGGAGCACCGTCGCAGTCCTTGAGCTTCAGGGGCATGCAGACCAGTGTGTAAGCTCCCGCGGGCACTCGATGCAAATCCAGGCCTTCGACGATGACCACGCCCGCCTCGAGCAGTATCCGGTGAACGGGCAGGGAATCGTCTCCCTCTGCGTCCACCGAGGGGGCGTCGATCCCTAAAAGCCGCAAATCTTTGGCCACCAGCCAACGCGCCGCCTCGGGGTTCAAGAATGCGTGCACCCCATCGCGACCTTCGGAGCGAGTCTTGAGCAACAGCCGCTCGCAGCCCTCGGGAGGCATCGATGCCACAAGATGTTCCTGGCCGATAGAAATACTATTACCCGCATCTATGACGGCAGTCGGCCCGATAAGATGCTCGGGCGAAATTCTGTCCACGCCAACGCCGTCAGGGAAAAGGTGACGGGGCGCGTCCACGTGAGTTCCCACATGCGATCCCATGGCAAGGGCGGAAACCGTGTACGGATCGCCCTCTTTGACATCGGCCACCGACGTTATGCGGACCTCCGGGTCGCCCGGATATACATCCATACCGCTGGTGATTGTGCGGGTAACGTCGTAGATCTTCGTCACTCTCGGACTTCCAGGCATGTCGTGTTTGCGATAGATCGGCCGCTCGTTTGGCTATTCATGTTACGGACAGGCTAAAAAATTGCGTTGACGCCCCTCTAGAGGCGACCCTATAATATCACACGAACGCCTTCGCATTCGGGAGAACGCTTTGTCCCAGGCATCGACGACAAGAAGAAAGTCCACGTTCGCCATCGAGACTCACGGCTGCAAGCTCAACCAGGCCGATTCGCTTCGACTCGCCCGGGAGTTCGTCGCCGCCGGGTATGTGCGTGTCTCCGCCGACGGACCCGCCGACGTCTACGTGCTGAACAGCTGCACCGTGACTCACGTGGCGGACCGGAAGGCGAGACATGCCCTGAGGGCCGCCCGACGCCGCAATCCGGACGCCCTGGTCGTCGCCACGGGCTGCTATCCGCAGCGGGCTCCCGACGACTTGACAGCGCTCGATGAGGTCGACCTCGTCCTGGGGAACCCCGACAAGGAGTCGCTGGTCCGGCGGGTAACGGACCTGCGTGGGGACCGACTGGAGGACCGGGAAGAGGAGTCGTTCATGGCCCTCGACGGACGCACGACGAGGACCCGCGCCATGGTGAAGATACAGGAGGGATGCGACCAGGTCTGTGCCTACTGCATCGTTCCCAAGGTGCGCGGCAGGGAACGCAGCGTCCCCCTCGACGACATCGTCTCGGATATCGCGCGGTGTGTCGGCGAAGGTTATCGCGAGGTCGTGCTTACCGGCACGCAGCTGGGGACCTACGGCTTCGAGTGGCCGGAGATTTCGCTGACCGACCTGGTGAAGGCCGTCTTGCGTCGTACGGACGTCCAGAGGCTTCGGGTCTCCTCACTACAGCCCCAGGAGATCAGCGGGGAGCTCCTCGAGCTGTGGGGCGACGAGCGTCTTTGCCCCCACTTCCACATACCTCTTCAGAGCGGCAGCGATGCCGTGCTCGAGCGAATGCGAAGAAGGTACACGTCGGAGATGTATCAGGACGCCGTCGAAAGGGTCCGAGCGCGGGTAGAGGACGTTTCGATCACCACGGACGTTATCGTCGGCTTTCCCGGCGAGACCGAGGACGACTTTCGGCGAACGGTCGACCTGTGTGAGGCCGTGGGCTTCTCCGACATGCACGTGTTTCCTTACTCGCCCAGGCCGGGCACGAGCGCCGCAGTCTACGGCGGGCAGGTGGCTCCCGCCGTCAAGGCCGAGCGGGTGCGCACGCTGATGGCCCTCGCGTCCGACCAGTCGCGGCGATTCAGGGGTCGGTTCATAGGCACGGAGCGCCCCGTGCTCTGGGAGCGTACAGTCGATATGAGCAGCGTGGAAGTGTGGTCCGGGCTCACCGATAACTACATTCGCGCCTACGCGCCGTCTTCGGAGGATATCGCGAACAGGGTCACGGCGGCCAGGCTGCTGTCGGTGCGAGGAGACGGCATGGAGAGCCGGATACTTCGATAACCCTTGGAACGAGAAAGGGCCCCGATGCGCCGGGGCCCTTTTTATCTGCTGAAGGGGGCGGTCTAGACTTCGACGGGCGTCAGCTGGGGATTTCCGTTCCTCTTCTGCACGTAGCCTGCCCGGTGGTCCTGCCCATGCCCGAAGATGACAAGCCAACCTCCGTCGATTGCCATGTCCAGGAACTCCCGCTTCTGCACGAGGGTTTCGTTGGGATACTCATCCATCGCGGGAATGCAGTGTAGCGGCAGGTGATATGGGGTCGGAATAAGGTCGCTGACATAGGCCACCTTCTCGCTGCCACGCTCGACCAGCACGATCTGGTGTCCCGCCGACGGCCCGTTGGTGACCTTGACGTTCAGTCCATCGATGATCTCTTCGTTGCCGTCCATGAACTCGACCATGCCCTTCTCTTCGAGGGGCAGAAAGTCGTCGGTGTAAAAGGCGTTCTTATAGCGCTCGTTGGGG
>JADFQF010000295.1 GCA_022561955.1 Chloroflexota bacterium
CTGCAAGCAGATCAACTGCCTCGCGGGCATACCCCCGTCGGGCGTCGAGCCGGGCGTCCTCCTGGAAACCTTCGTAAGCAATCTGAAGTTCGCGGCGGAGAAGCTGAAAGACGCCGGCGTCACGCTGCTCATAGAGCCCATCAACATCAGGGACATCCCCGGCTTCTATCTCATAAACACCGGCCAGGGCCGGGCGATCATCCAGCAGGTTGGGTCCGACAATCTGAAGCTTCAGTACGACATCTACCACATGCAGATCATGGAGGGCGACCTGGCGCCGACCATCGAAGCCAACCTGGACATAATCCGCCACGTACAAGTCGCGGACAATCCCGGCCGAAACGAGCCCGGCACCGGCGAAATCAACTATCCGTTCCTGTTCGATTTCCTCGACGAGAAGGGCTACGGCGGCTGGATTGGCTGCGAGTACAGGCCCCTCTCGACCACGGAGGCAGGACTGGGCTGGATCGGGCCGTACCTCTAGCGAGATTATACATTTGCCCTTATTAGGTTTCCGGTGACCTTTATCCGCGGCTACATCCAGCTATAGGCTCTCTCGACTCGCAGGCTCAACGCCGCGGCCCGCGATGTTATACTGGACGATGCCGAAGAGGCGTTTACCAAGGCTCGCAAGTGACCAGCTAAGGGCTGTATCACCACTCTAATGGGCGGAGGGCAGCATGGCGACGAAGTCATCGTCACAAGTTGAGACGCCGGAAGACCTGGATGACGTCCTGCTCACCATACAGGACCGCGTGCTCTGGCTCGCCATGCAGATGGTCCACTACGCCAACAATATCCGCCCGAACCCGGACGGTGTCAAGGTAGGCGGCCACCAGGCCTCGAGCGCCTCGGTAGTCACCATAATGACCTCGCTCTATTTCGACTACATGCGATCGGGCGACCGTATCTCGGTCAAGCCGCACGCCTCCCCCGTTTATCACGCCATACAGTACCTGTTGGGCAACCTGGAAGAGAGATATCTGCGGGGCCTCAGGGCTTTCCACGGCCTGCAGGCGTACCCCAGCCGCACCAAGGACCCCGACAACGTGGACTTCACCACCGGCTCCGTCGGACTTGGCCCCGTGGCCCCCAACTTTGCGGCGCTAAGCGAAGAGTACGTGCGGTCTCGCATGTTCTCCGCTCGCGAAGAACCCGGGCGCTACATCAGCCTGGTAGGCGATGCGGAGCTCGATGAGGGCTCCGTCTGGGAGGCTATCGCCGAGCCCACCATGAGCGGGCTGAACAACATATTGTGGGTGGTGGACCTCAATCGCCAGAGCCTCGACCGGATTATCCCCGGCATACGGGTGCGCTGCTGGCGGGATATGTTCGCGGCCAACGGCTGGAACGTCATCGACGCCAAGTACGGCAAGAGGCTGCAGGCCGCCTTCGCGGAGCCCAACGGCGAGCTCCTCCGAAATTGCATAGACGAGATGTCCAATGAGGTCTATCAGCGCCTGCTAAGGGTCTCCCCCAGCGCGTTGAGAGAATGGCTGCCGAACACCAGCCGGTTTCCTTCGGACTTGAAGCGGTTTATCGGCAAGTGGGACGACCGCGAGCTACAGAACCTGTTCCGCAATCTGGGCGGACACGATTTCGCGATGCTCAGAGAGGCGTATGCCCAGGCCGACGCCAACGACGGCCCCAACGTTATCTTCGCCTACACCCTCAAGGGGTGGATGCTGCCCTCCGTAGGGGACCCGCAAAACCACTCGGTGACCTTGTCCAATGAACAGATGGACGAGCTTCGAGTCAGCCTGGGCGTTCCCGTCGAGGATGAGTGGGCCAAGCTGGAACCCGAGACACCATCAGGAAAGCTCTGCGACGAGGTCGCGCAGCGTCTGCGGCCAAGGATACGTGCGGGCGTACCCGAACCGGACCTGAGCATTCCCGCCGACTTCGGACACGACTATCAAGGCAGCATGGCTACGCAGCAGATTTTCGGGATGATACTGACGGATATCTCGAGGAATCTGCCCGACGTCAGCGAGCGAATGGTCAGCGTCAGCCCCGATGTGGCCAGCTCCACCAACCTCGGCGGCTGGATTAACAAGGTGGGCGTCTGGACCATGGAGGAGACGGAGTCGTTGCCGGAAGAGGGCATAGTTCGCGCCCTGAACTGGCGGGAGTCCGAAAAGGGGCAGCACATCGAGCTGGGCCTCTCTGAAAACAATCTCTTCATGATGCTGGGCCAGCTGGGCCTCTCATACGAGACCACCGGCGAGATGCTTTTCCCTATTGGAACGCTGTACGACCCGTTCATGCGGCGCGGCCTGGATACACTGACCTACAGCATATATTCGGGCTCCAAGTTCATCGTGGTAGGTACGCCTTCAGGGATCACGCTTTCCCCCGAAGGCGGGTCGCACCAATCCCTGGTGACGCCTTCCATGGGCATAGAGATGCCGGACCTGGCATTCTATGAGCCCTGCTTCGGCCAGGAGCTGGAGTGGATAATGCTTCACGCCCTGGAGCATATACGGCAGCGGAAAGAGTCGACCTACCTGAGGCTCACGAGCAAGAGGGTGGACCAGACCCTATTCGAGGCGCCCGAGGACCCCGCCGAAAGAGACACCCTGCGAAGACAGGTCTTGAACGGCGCCTATAGACTGGTTGACCGACGGGCGATAAGCGACTACCAGCCGGGCGACAACGTGGTGCACATCCTCGCATCTGGGGCGATGGTGCCCGAGGCGGTCGAGGCCAGCAACGCTCTCCTGGAGGAGGGCATCTGCGCCAACGTGATTAACGTGACAGGGCCCGGACCGCTTTATCGCCGGTTCCAGGAGTCCGTTCATGCAGCAATGAACTCGGTCCCCGACGTCGAAGGCTTCATGGCCGACGTCATACCGACTGAGGACCGCAACGTGCCCATCGTGACGCTGGTGGACGCCCATCCACACTCGCTGGCATGGATTGGCGGAGCCCTGAACGCGCCCGTTCTTCCCCTGGGCGTGTCGCAGTTCGGACAGTCGGGCAATCGCTCGGACCTTTATGAAGAGTACGGTATCGACGTTAACAGCATCATGGCGGCGTGCTTCGGCGCCCTGGAGATTTCTCAATAGCAATCTCAAAACGTCTATCCAGAATGGAGCATTCTTCTAAAGGCTGGGGACAGACGGGCAGAAATAATATGCCCTGTAACCCCCTCCGATGAATCGGACTCCAAAGATATTCAGATTAAAGAGTCGTCCAGACGCATCGGGACTCCGATACTCATATCGGAGGGCAACCCAGCCTTCCCC
>JADFQF010000296.1 GCA_022561955.1 Chloroflexota bacterium
CGAGGCCATCAAGCAGGCCACGAACGAGCGCACCGTGGCGGTCATGCTGGAGCCCGTGCAGGGCGAGGGCGGCGTGAATATACCCGACTCCGAGTATCTCAAGCAGGTGCGGTCGTGGTGCGACGAGAACGGCCTGCTCATGATCCTCGACGAGGTCCAGACCGGCCTGGGCAGGCTGGGCACGCTGTTCGGATACCAGTCATTCGACGTCGAGCCGGATATCATTACGCTGGCAAAGGGCCTGGGCGGCGGCGTTCCCATCGGCGCGTTCCTGGCCAAGGACAGTGCCTGCGCCTTCGATCCCGGCGACCACGGCTCGACCTTCGGCGGCAACGCGCTCACCTGCGCGGGCGCATACGCCTCCACCAAGTTCATAATCGACAACAACGTTCCCGCTCACGCCGCAGAGATGGGCGAATACATGGGGCAGGGCCTGAACAAGATCAAGGCGGACCACGAGTTCGTCGCGGAGGTCAGGGGCATGGGCCTGCTCTGGGCCATGTTCTTCGACTCCGACATGACGCCTGCGGTAATCGCGGCGGCCAACGAGGCAGGCCTGCTCATGAACCCGCTGCGTCCCAACGCCATCCGCCTGATGCCCCCGCTCACGGTGAGCAGGGACGAGATCGACCAGGCGATGAGCAAGCTGGAAACGGCCCTCACAGAGGCCGCCAAGCAGAGCTAATTCTATACATAAGGACAGAGTTGGCAGATGGTTTCTTTAAAATATCGAAGCAAGTGAACTGCCAAGGATAAAGAAATGGCTCAGCCTGATCGAAAATTCGATGTCAGCAGCCTTACCGTCGCCGAACGGATCATACTTGTCGAGGAAATCTGGGACAGCATAGTCGCGCAGGAGGAATCTTACAAAATAACGCAAGCGCAAAGGACGGAGCTAGACCTCAGAATAGAATCGCGTAAAGGCTCTCCAGAATCCGGCACTTCATGGGAAGAGTTGAAATCAGAGCTCCAGTCTGAGAAATGAATCGCGCGGTCGTCTTCACTCCTGACTCGGAATCGGAAGTTAGAGATGCGTACGCTTGGTATGAAAACCGACGACCGAGTTTAGGTGCAGACTTCCTTCTCTCTCTGCATTGAAGAAGTTCTCGATAAGGTCGAGCGAAGTCCTGAACAGTATCCCGTTGTCCATAGAGGGGTCCGTCGGGCACTCATCCGACGCTTCCCCTACGGAATATTCTATCTCCTGAAGGAAGAGACGATCGTCGTCGTGGCGGTGTTTCACGGAAGCCGAGATCCCAAGGACTGGCGGTCGCGCACCTGACACGTCGCAGGATGAGCAATGTGTCAGCCTGGGGAAGCAAACCCTCGAGGTAGCACTGAAATAATGAACTGGCGGGAGCTGAAAGAGAAGAATATCAACGTGGTCGGCGGCGCGGTGTCCGGCGGCCTCGATAGCTGCACGATCACCCACTGGCTCAAGGAAAAGGGCTTCACGGTAAAAGGCTACACGGTAGACCTGGGACAGCCCGACGAGGAGAGCCTCGACGCCATAACCGACCGCATGATTGCCTGCGGGGCCGAGACGGCGCAGATAGTGCCTGGTCAGGAGCCGCTGGCCGACGCCGGACTCAAAGTCATACAGGCCCAGGCCCGATACGAAGGCGGCTACTGGAACACGACCGGCATCGCTCGGCCTATCACGGTGCGGGCCATCCTCGACGAGCTTCACAGCAGCAAAATCGGCGTCCTGTTTCACGGCGCCACCGGCCGGGGCAACGACCAGGTCAGGTTCCAGCTCGCGTCCAATGTGCTCGACCCGTCCATGGAAGTTTACGCGCCGTGGCGCGACCCTGATTTCGTTAAGCAGTTCCCCGGACGGCGGAAGATGCTGGAGTACTGCGAGGCCAACGATCTGCCCATTCGCCCCGCGCGGGAGTCGCGCTACTCCACCGATGCGAACTTTCTCGGACTCACGCACGAGGCGGGGGACCTTGAGGACGTCTCGATCTCGCCAACCTTCGTCGAGCCGGGCATGGGCGTATGGCCATGGGACGCCCCTGACCAGACCGAGGTCGTCGCGATTCGCTGGGAGCAGGGCGTCCCGGTCGAGATCAGCGGCGCCAGGCTGGGTCTGGTGGAGATGTTCAAGGAGGCGAACCGCATCGCGGGTGGGCACGGAGTGGGGATCGGCACCCATGTCGTCGAGAACCGGTTCGTCGGCACCAAGTCCAGAGGCATCTACGAGTCGCCTGGCATGGAGCTTCTTGGCCGCTCTTACGAGTTCTTGATGCAGTTCATTCTCGATAGAAGGGCCAGGGAGTTCTTCGAGCAGGTAGGCAGGACCATCAGCCTGCAGATCTACCAGGGCTACTGGCTGGACCTCGCAACTACCGCGGCCCTGGCGGCGCTGGAGCCCATCACACGCCTGGCCACCGGGACGATTTCAGTACGCCTCTACAAGGGCGACCTCTACTTCGACACGGCGGACGACACGCCGGCGTCCATGCCGCACTCCATGTTTACGGAGGACGCGTCGATGGAGGCCGAGGGCTCGTATGACCACGTAGACGCCGAGGGCTTCATGAAGGTGCTGGGCGTCTCGGCCAAGAACCTCGGCATCCGCCAGTTCCGCAACTTCGGGCGATAACCTCCTGTAGTCCCCCTCCGTAAGGGGGCAGTGTTTTTCTCCGCCTTGCGAAGGAGGGGTTAGGCGAGGTTGGTTCGCCCGTGAGAGGCATGCTTGGCATATGAGATGAGGCATAGAATTTCAATTCGGCGGCGCAGGTCAAGTACGCGGATTGCATTTGGACGGACAGGATAGCCATAATAACTCGGGCCAAGTATTTCTGGACGGCGCGTCCGTTGGCAGGGGCCATCGCACTGTGGCGCTTATCATACATCAGCCCCATGAACTAATTGGTGCGAGTTGAAAGTGTTGACATGATCCAAAAAACTTCAGAGGAAGTACGCGGCCAGATCGTAAACCTCGTGCGCGAGTTTGTTCGGCGCGACGTCGAGCCCGTCGTGCGGCAGTACGACGACGAGGATACATATCCCCAAGCGCTGATCGACAAGATGGCGGAGATGGGCCTCTTCGGCATTACCATCCCCGAAGAGTACGGCGGGATGGGTCTCGACTACACGACCTTCGCGACCATCTTCGAGGAGCTAAGCAAGGGCTGGATGAGTCTTACGGGCCCCCTCGGCACCCACCATATCCTGGCCTACATGATCTCTACTTTCGGCACCGAGGAGCAGAAGGGGCGCTTCCTATCCAGGT
>JADFQF010000297.1 GCA_022561955.1 Chloroflexota bacterium
TGCGATCTAAGGCCGATGTGTCCGGCGATGTGTGGCGATAGAGTTATCCTCTCGAAGGTTTTTACAAGCGCAAAGTTCCCTGCAGGTATTATAAGCAGCCCCCTACGTGATGGGTCTACTTTCTCTCGAAGGCTACTTGTGATCGCCTCATCACCAAGGCGAAAATTGTAACTCGCCGGATGGAGCGCCTCATCTGAGAAGCCATCAATCGTAATTAGATTCTCATCCATTGCCGTCTGAATGTGATCAGAGTGCAGCAGCATCTGTCAACGCCTCCGAATACATTGTAGAACAACTGTTTGGGTAACGCAATACCTATATTTCCTATCTGAAACATTCTATAGGCTGGAAATTCGCACATCCTCCGCATGAGAACCCCTATTGACAGGTTAAGAGATATCGGCGAACATATGTTCTCTTAACTCTGTCTCACGGGAGGCCAACATGCTCGTCAAGCACACGCCCAGCACCTTCGAAAAGCTTCACGTCCTAGGTGGCATGGCCACGGACGACATCCTGGCCAGGCCTCAACCCAGAAATGCCCGCCAGCCCTATGCGGTCCAGGCACGCAACGATGCCCCCGGCGTCTACAGGGCGGCGATGCCCAACGGCAAGTTCATCAATCTCATGCGTGTGATGTTTACCGATTTCTGCATGATGGACTGTCACTTCTGTCCCAACAGCTACTGGGTCCCGCGAAAGCGCTACGGCTTCAAGGTCGACGAGCTGGCAAACGCGTTCATGGAGATGTATCGACGACAGACGGTGGCCGGGCTCTTCCTGAGCTCTGGAATCGCGGGCAGTGCATCCAAGACCACGGAGCGGCTGATAAAGGTGGTCGAGATCATACGAAAAAAGCACGGGTTCAAGGGCTATATCCATATGAAGGTCATGCCCGGCACGGAATACCAGTACGTCGAAGCCGCCCACCGGCTGGGCACGCGCCTGTCAATAAACATTGAAGCCCCGACCGTGGAGCACATGCGAAAACTGAGCGCGATGAAGGACCTTGAGCGGGACATCCTCAAGCCTATGAGCTGGATAGCAGACTTGATTCGAGATAAATCGGACGCAGGCAGGCAATCAGCGCCGGCCGGCTCAGGCAAGAGCGAACGCGAATTAGGTGCCGCCCCCTCCGCCGTGGGCCAGGCGACGCAGCTCGTCGTGGGCGCTTCGGACGAGTCCGACTGGGACATATATGAGCGCATGGACCAGCTATACAGCGAGTGGAACTTCAAGAGGGTCTACTACTCCCCGTTCCAGCCCATAAGGCACACACCCCTGGAGGAGCATCCCGTCACGCCCATGATTCGGGAGCATCGCCTGTACCAGGTAGACTGGCTCCGTCGGGTCTACAAGTTCACGAGCGATGAGATGAAGCTGGCCTTCGACGACAGAGGGTTCCTGTCGTCGGAAGACGACCCCAAGACGGCGATAGCGGTCGAGAATCTGGACTCTTTTCCGGTGGACGTCAATGCGGCGACCAGGGATATGCTGCTCAGGGTCCCGGGCGTGGGGCCGGTATCGGCGGACCGAATCTTGAAGAACAGGCGGGCGCACGCCGTGGACAACTGGCGAGACCTTCAGGCGATGGGTGTGGTCCGCAAGCGAGCGTGGCCCTTCCTGTACTTTCCGGGCCATAGACCTCCCAGGGCGAAGCAGCTGAGGCTGGACCTCTTTTCCGAAGGAGCCCCTCGACGGATACCAGACTCACCCGCACTCCAGGGTTCAATCGACGCCTGCGCGTCGACGGGCTCCTGCGCCGGCTGCCCCATGTTCGGCGCGCCGGGCCATCCCGGTCCGGCAGGCTGAAGGTCTATCCGAAATCCTGATTTGGACGTATACGGTCCTTCGTCCGCCTCAGGCGGATCAGGACGAACGGAAGATTGCCCGTTCGTGGTGAGCTTGTCGAGCCATTCCTGGCAGTTTTCGGATAGACTTTGAGGCACATTGTATCTCAATGTCGTTGACCGCTCAGAGGTCGCCTGCTACACTCGCTGCCGCCGATGGCCGCGAACCAGTAAGCGAGGCTCATTCTCATGCCGATCCCGGACAGCAACCCTATCGTCGTGGCTCCGACGCCGACGCCCTTCGGCCCGGACGACCGCGTCGACCACGATGCCATGGCGCGCAACGTCCAGCGTCTCGCCGAGACGCCGCTGTCCGGACTGGTGCTCACGACGGCAAACGGAGAGGAGCAGTTGCTGAGCGAGGAGGAGAAGGTCGAGCTTGTCGGGACCGTGAGCTCAACCCTGGGCGGTCGCCTCTTCGTAATCGCAGGCATCGACGTCCCATCCCGGACGGAGACGCTGAGGCTGGCGGAGCGTTACGCCAAGGCCGGGGCCGACCTCGTTCGGGTCCGCATACCGCGTAACTTATCGGCCCACGAGGTGACGAGCTATTTCCAGGAGGTAACCCGGCACTCGCCCCTGCCCGTCGTAGTAATCCACCAGACCTTCTCCGGAGTGCCCGCCGCGCCGCCTGAAGCGATAGGGGAGGTGTGCAGTCTGGACAACGTCTACGGCTACATTACCGACCACGATATTCGATTCGAGGCATATGTGCGTCCCTACATACAGGAAGACAGGGCCTTTTGGACCTGCAACGGCGGCCTGCTGGCGTACGGCATGCTCGTAGGCGCGAACGGCGCCTGCATGTGGCTGGGAAACGTCGCGCCGGACCTCTGCATGCAGATCGTCCGGCTTGGCTTCGAGGGCCGTTTCGCGGAAGCACGAGAGCTCCAGACGATTGCATCGGACCTGGACCGCGTCATAATCCAGTACGGCACCGCCGGTGTGAAGGCAGCGCTCGGGCTGCTGGGATTCGAGGGCATGACGCCGCGCGCGCCTGTAAGACCCGTGGGGGATACCGGCATGAGGGCGATAAGCGAGGCCTTAAATGGAGCGGGGTTATTAGGCTAGCCGCTATGGGTTAGGCCCATGTCGAACTTCCGGCACCCATCGAAGGGTTGGTGGATATCCAGAGCGCTGACCCCCTCTTGATCTCCCCCTTTGCAAGTGGGAGAGACGAGTCCCTTCCCCGATGGAGGAAGGTCAGGATGGGGATGAAGCACCAGCAAAGGATTTACGTTCAGGGAGCTTGTCGAAGGGCCGCACCGTCCGGCCCTGAATTTGATTTTCTTCGGACTCCGTCTCTACAGAAAGCTTGTGGAAGGGTTGGTGGCTATCCAGAGCGCTGACCCCCTCTTAATCTCCCCCTTTGCTAAGGGGGAGAGACGAG
>JADFQF010000298.1 GCA_022561955.1 Chloroflexota bacterium
GCTGAATTATTCCCCTGGTCTGCTGAGCGAGTCAACTCCCTGTACCAGCCTATCCAAGTCAAAGAGGCTGGCCCTGCGTCCCCTCCCACGATTGCGGGGAGGATTAAGGTAGGGGTGAGATAGCCTACGTGCGGCTCTGCCTTCCGCGCTGCGCAAGAAGAAAAACAAAAATTATGATTATGGGAAGCACGACCACGAACGCCCCGAGGCCGAGCACTATCACGCCGGGGCCCAGGTTGAATATGGTGTCGATCTGGTGCCTGATCCACTCCAATAGGATTGGGTCGCCGGGCTCGCCCTGATGGGCAAAAATGCCTAGTCGAAACATCTTGTCCTTAGCCTTGCCGGCAACACGGGCCTAGCCGCCGTCGCCCGCAACGGCCGTCGTCGCAGGCTGATATCGAATCGAGAACCTGCGCTCTCGGACGGAAAACGCCGCAATGCTCGCGCCGATGAGCAGGCTTCCGGCTATTCCGAAGGGCACGTCGTAGGCCCCAAAGTGATCGTATAGAACGCCGGCCAACAGCACGCTGATCGCGCCACCGACGTTGTGTGCGAACGTTGCCATGCCGTTCAGGGTGCCAATATTTTTTAGGCCGTAAATGTCCGCGGTCAAAGAAGACGTTAACGGCGCCGTCGCTACCCATGACATCCCGGCGATAACGGCAAAGCCCCATATCCCGACCATTCCGGGCAGCAGAAGAAGCAAGGCATACGCGAGACCTCTCACCGCGTAGACCGTGCCAAGCAGGTTTTTGCGGGAGAACTTGTCGGATACGAGGCCGATGCCGATCACGCCCACGAAGTTCAGGAAGCTCATCAGCCCGAATGCCAAGGCCGCGACTCCCGGCGAAGTGCCGCGGTCGATGGCGAACGGCACGTAGTGCGCGGCGATGATGGCCGTCGTCATGCCGCAGACGAAGTAGGCGCCGGTGAGCTGCCACATTGGAGGGGTCTTGTACGACTCGGCCCAATAGTCCGCCTCGAGCGGTCCACGCGCGGGCCGTGAGGAGACGGTGACCTCCTCGTCTTCTTTAGCTATCGGAACCGGCTCTCCATCGGGCTGCTCCCCTATGTGTTCCGGGTCGTCCTTGAATATGAGCAACACCAGTGGGAGGGCCAGAAACACCACGAACGCTCCCAGCACGAACCACGCCACTCTCCAGTTCGCCCATATGATCAGGTAAGTTGCGAACGGCACCAGAAATAGCGAGCCCGCGGAGGCACCCGCCGTGCTAAGGCTGAGTACGACGCCCCTCTTTCGGCGGAACCATTTGGATAGGACCGCATGGATAGTCACCATAGACACGCCGCTAGAGGCGATGGATGCGATAAAGCCGTAGATGACGACCAGCTGCCAGAGACTCTGGACCTGGCTCAAAAGCATGATGGCGGAGCCGAGGACGACCAGGCTTATCGATATTATCTTGCGCCCGCCCACGCGATCATACAGGCGCCCCAAAAATGGCTGCGAGATCCCGTTTATCAGCCAGCCAACGGCTATGGCGGCCGAGATAGAGCTGCGGCTCCAGCCAAAGTCCTCCGTCATGGGTATTATGAATACGCCGAAGCTGCTTCGGGCGCCCGTGGAAACAAACAACGCGAAGAACCCGGCCGCTAAAATGAACCAGCCGTAGTAAAGTCCTCTGCGATTCGCCGAGTCAACCAAGCCTTGCCTACCACCCTTAAACCTTGTCAATTAAGCGAGTCTACCACCGCCCGGAGATGATAAGCAACCTATAGTCGACACGTCGATTGTTCGTCGATAATGAACCTTTAAGCCCTTGTCGTGGGAATCCTCGTTGCGGAATTCGTCGGGCCATCATAAAATCCCATCCATGTTTGTAGTTTCAGGCACGGATATTTTAGATAGGCGCATGCTTTGCTGGCACAGCTGACTGAGGCGGGCTCCAAGCTGCAGGCGTTCGACGCGCTGCGTTATACAAACTATCGATGGTTCTGGTTGGGCAACCTGGGGCAGGCCGCGGCGTTGGGCATGCAGTTCCTCATACTTGGCTGGCTGGTCCTGCAGCTCACGGGGTCTTCATCGCAGTTGGGCCTCGTCATATTCATATACGGCGCTCCAAACCTGGTGCTGCTCGTCTTCGGAGGCGTCTTCGCGGACAGGATAGACCGCAGAGTGCTGCTCATCTCGAGCCAGTCCGGCGTTACGGCTCTCATATGCATCGTCGCCGTGTTGACGCAGCTCCAGCTCATCTCCGTATATCACATATATGGTGTTGTGTTTCTTCTTGGGGTCATCCAGGGGATAAACATGCCGGCTCGCATGTCCATCGTGCCGAGCCTGGTCAACAGAGAGCATTTGTTGAACGCCGTGGCCCTGAACACCGCAGTCATGAATACCGGACGCATAGTCGGCCCGGCATTCGCCGGATGGGTCATAGAATTCGCCGGTCTTGCCAACGCTCTCTTTCTTAACGTCTTTTTTTATGCCGTCGGCGTCTTCTTCCTGACGATGATTCGAGGCCTACCGAGAATCACGGGACCCGGCAGACGAAATATTATCGGCGACCTGATCGAGGGCGTGAGGTTTCTACAGAGGACGCCGGTCGCGCTTACCATCATCGGCATCGGCTGCGCGTTCGGGTTCTTTGCCGCCGCATACCTGGAGCTGTTGCCGGCATTCGCCAGGGAGGTCCTGAGCGCCAACGCCGGCTCCGCCGGTTTCCTGCTCTCGGCCGCAGGACTCGGGTCGCTGATTTCCAGCATGGCTCTGGCGTCCGCCGGCGACCTGAAGCGAAAGAACATCCTGCTCATAGCGGCCGCGTTGACGTTCGGCGTCGCCCTGTTCGCATTCGCATGGTCGCCTATCTACTCTCTGTCGTGGGCCATACTCGTCATCGCCGGATTCGGGTTCACGGGCTACATATCGCTTGGAACGACGATACTGCAGCTGACGGTCCCACCGCAGCTCCTGGGACGCATCATGAGCTTCTGGCTGCTGGGCGCGGCCCTGCACTATGTGGGCGCGTGGCCTCTGGGCCTAATCGCCGACTACCTGAGCTGGCCCATATCCCTGTCCTATGGCGCGATCATGTTCACGGTCGTCGTGCTGATATTGGGCGTTTGGCGCCCCACGCTGCGCCGTCTGGAGCTGTGAGGCCAAACGCAGCCGCAGACGGGTCCCCCGAAGCCCCTTCCCCCTCATCTCAAGACAGTTGCTCAGTCCTCTCCCTGATGGAGAGGAGGAATCGT
>JADFQF010000299.1 GCA_022561955.1 Chloroflexota bacterium
CGAACGTTCGATTCGGTCGGCATTACAATTGGCAGGCCGGCAGTCAGACTCGATGAGTAGTAGTACTCCTGGGCTTCGTCCAGGTCTTCGAATTGAAATGTCTTCGAGCTTTGAGCCATATTCAGCTTCCCCCGTGATGGCCGGAATATTATCAGGTCGCAGCCGATATTGACAGCGGCCGCACGCCTGTGCTCGCGGCTAACTCCTCCTCCAGCACAAGGAAAGAATACGCCGCGCGGGAAGACGCCCTAAGCATCTGTCGACTCGGAGGACGCGGCAAGGTACATGGGCGAGGCAGAAGGTTTTTTTGGCGGCCGTGCCAGGGCGAACGCGATGCCGCCAATCACGAACAATGGCATGAATGTCATCATGACTATGTTGTAGCTTCCCGTCGTGTCCCGTATCCAGCCGCTGAAGATGGGCGATATAACCATGCCGGTGTTGTGAAACAAGCTCATCAGACCCATGATGCTGGCGAACCTGCTTCTGCCGAAGTAGTCGCTGACCATGATCCAGTTAGTGGATGTTATGCCTTCGACGACGGCAAAGCCTATGATGAAGATGACCACGCCGACCACTCCCTGGAAAAAGAGCAGGGGCAACAGCGACAACGCGGCGACGTTCATCCCCACAAAGAGAATCCTCCTCGGAGGCAGGTAGTCTCGCGCGACGCCCAGTCCGAATCGAAGGGGGATGGCCAAGAAAAACATGGCCGACACGAAAAGCACGGCCTGCTGCTCCGTCAGGCCCTCGCCCTCCAATATGGGGAAGATATGTATGATGATTGCGTTGGTGGAAGAGGTACGGATGGTCAGGCCGATTAGCAGCAACCAGAAGGCGGAGGTGCGGATGGCTTGACGCACCGTAAAGTCGGTAGATACGGCGCTCGCCCCGGTCCCTGACGATGCAGGCCCGCCTTCCGAAGCCGGCGGCGATGCATCCCCGTCGGGCAGTGTGCCTATGTCCTCCGGCTTGCTCCTGATGACGTAGGCGACGGGCAACGTCAATAAGAATATGAAGATGCCGGAGTAGAGCAGGGTTGCCCGCCAGCCGATGGTCGCGATTCCCAGCCCCAGCAGAGGCACGACAATAGCGCCTCCTCCCGCGAAGCTCGTCATCAGCGTAGACATGGCGAGGCCCTTGCGCCTGATGAACCACTGGTTTACGACCGCCATCAAAGTTTGGCCCATGCCCATGGTCTTTCCCAGCGACACCAGGCCCACGAAAATCAGCACGAACTGCCAGTATGTGGTTGCGCGAGACAGCGCCATCAACCCAACGCCGCCCATCAGCCCACCAATGAGAATCATCCGGCGCGCGCCATATCTGTCCACGATCCATCCGACGATGGGTCCTCCCACGCCTCCCTCGGCCCTGGCGAGGCTGAAGACCAGTGCCATGGCCGTGTAGCTTACTCCAAGCTCCTGGCGGATGGACTGAAAGAATACGGAAAAGCCGCTGGATACGACGCCGTTGCCGAACATGCCCTGGACCGATGCCGCCGCAACCACACGCCAGCCATAGAAAATGCCTGGCCTACTGCCGGTCTCGGACATCTCTGCTTCTTCCCTCATACCCGTCCTACAACCAAAATCGGATATTGTCGTCCCAAGGGCCCGACGGTCGCGCGCCGGCCAAACGCACTAAAGCTTACCACTGATGCCCCCCAAGAATCCCCAATTACTTCCACCATGCCCGGTCCTTCGACGTCGTCGAATGCGCCCCGCGCCACTTCGAGATTATCCAACAGAAGGGAAGACTCATAGGCGATGCACGGCCGAGCGCCTTCGACTCGAGCCCCTTGGCTTCGCCCGCACGGCGAATGGACATCGCCGGAAAGGCGGGCTTTCTTAGCTATTAATGCAACCCACGGGGGTCGGTTGCCGGTACACTCTTTTTGTGGGACTAGTGCGAAGATGGCGATTGAGTTAATATCTGTGGGCCGCCGCAATGAACATGCGGGACTATCACAGACGGAGCTCCCGAAGTGCAAAAACACAGGCGAATCCTGATAGTCGCCAGAGAGCAAGAGGGCATGGAACGCACCACTCGCATCTTGGAGGGAGACGGCCATATCGTGACCGGCACCCTTAACGACGCCGTCGCCATCGACATGGCCGGGTCGTCGAATTTCGATGCGCTGGTGCTCGCACGAAGCCTGCCCCTCGCGGACAGAGGCTACGTCGCGAGGGAGGTGTCCGACAGGCAGCCCTCGATTATCGTCGTCACGGAGCAAAGCCCGCAGTCCGTGCTCATACAGCTCAGGCAGGCCTACAAGGAGCGACAGAGCGAACTCGCGGAGTAATATTTCCGCCACATCGCACGAGCGCGCCCTCTGGATATACTGAATTCGTCTCAGCCGGGCTACACCATGCCTCCACGTTGAGCGGTAATCCGCTCTCATGATTGCCAAAATGAACCTGGTTTCGATATGTTAGGCCGTCTTATTCAGCGAATTCGGCCGAAATCAACGCGATTTTCACAAAGAGTCACCTCATCTTCACCAACTCTGACACGATTGCTTCGTAAAGTGTCTTTGGGGCAGAAGAGGGGTCCACGCACGGAAGACCTCGCTTTTTCCGGGCGCCTCCCTGCCCCTTGCCCATTCCAACGATTCAGAGATCAGGAGTTCAGATTTGTTGCCTAGTTCCGCCCGACCACAAGCCGCTATCTACAAGTGTTGGCTCTGCGGACACACGGAGATCACCCTCTCCGCGATCCGTGAGATGCGGACGGAACCTTGCCCGCAATGTCGCGTGAGCAGCGCATTCCTGCCGCTTCCGGAAAGGTCCAACTCCAAGAAGTAGCTCCCCTCGGATTCTTCAACTCGAGTCGCCCCTTCCGCGCTCTTGTTCTGGTAGCCTCGGATGCCTCACCCTGGCCCAATCTCGCCACTTTTGCCTATCCACGCCTCCGGCAGTCCTTAAAGCCATTTCCTGTCCGTTGGGAGGATTGACTGGGCCGGAGGCCGCTGATAGACTCGTTACCAATACGAACTGATCGACGTTGCGTCGAGCCCGTCTCCGACGGAACCATCGACGACATATAGAGCCAAAAAAAGAGTCCTTTGAGGGCTTCGCTGAGGAGGTCTTGGATGACAACCGTCCGTTCAAAGCAGGAGCTGGAGCTCATGGCCCATCTGATGAGGAGGGCCGGCTTTGGCGCAACAGGAGACGAGCTTAGTCGATATATGGAACTGGGGTACGACGC
>JADFQF010000300.1 GCA_022561955.1 Chloroflexota bacterium
GAATGAATAAAAATCGCGCCGCCAATCAGGGTTATTGCGAAGCCTTCCATGAGGTCCTCCAGTAAATTTCAGGGCATTTATTCCATAATAATATTACGTTTCCAATATAGATCGAAGTCGCCTAAAGTCCGTCGTGCGAGACCGCAATTCCCCTCCGAGGGTAGGACGACGACATGCGACGGAAGCGCTAGAGCTGCTCCAGCTGCTCGACAACCTCGTCGGGCAGTGAAATCCCCGCGGCCTCCGAGTTCTTTGCTACCTGCTCAGGCCTGCTCGAGCCGACGATGACGGAGGTTATGGCCTGCCTCGTCAGCGTCCAGGCGATCACCAGCTGCGTAGTCTCACATCCCAGTTCGCCGGCAACGGAATTCAGAGCTTCCACTCGTTTGAAATTCTCGTCGGTCCAGTAGGTGTTCCTGGCGCGCTCGGCATGTCGCGATGCCATGTGGCTGTCTCGAGGCGGACCCGCGGCCCTATCGTACGCCCCGGTCAACAGGCCTCCCATGAGCACCTGAAAAGGGATCACGGCCACGCCCTGGTCCTCGCACAGGGGCAGCAGCTCGGACTCGATATCGCGCTTCCCGAAGTTGTACTCTGGCTGCACGGACTCGAACCGCTCCATGCCAAGCTTATCGCTGCACCACAGCGCCTTGCAGAGCTGCCAGGCCGCGAAGTTCGAGCAGCCCAGGTAGCGGATCTTTCCCTGCCGGACCAGATTATCGAGGGTGCGTATGGTCTCCTCGATAGGGGTGCCGGGGTCCCAGTAGTGCACCTGATAGAGGTCGATGTAGTCGGTATCCAGCCTGCGGAGACTGGCATCTACGGCGTCGATGAGATGGTTTCGGGACAGACCGACGTCGTTTACGCCCGGTCCGGTCGAGATGAAACCCTTTGAGGCCAGAACGAATTCGTGACGCCGACCCTTCAGAGCCTTGCCCAGGACCTCTTCCGAGCGGCCGTCGTTATAGGCGTCCGCGGTGTCGATGAAATTGACGCCCGATTCCCGCGCCGCATCGACGACCGAGAATGCGCGTTCATCGTCAACATAGTCCGCCCCAAACATGTTGGTCCCGAGGCAGATTCTAGAGACTTTGAGTCCTGTGCGGCCCAGTCTCGTATATTCCATCGATCGTGATTCTATGGGGTACTGCGGGAATTCAGCGAGTCCCAGCTCTTCTTCCGTGGCCAGGACCCATGCGCGTCACCCCTGTCTCCGGCACGTATGAGGTGGGCCGGAGCCCCGCCACACTAGGTGGACTTTCCAATGCGAAATACGGTCGCGGAGCATACGGAGCACTTTCCGCGAGTCGCCGGTCGGCCGTTCTTGAGCTCCACCTGTTCCGGATTTTCTATTTCACGATGAGCTCGGCACTTCAGGCAATACGCTTCCATTGACAACCTCCAGCAAATGTAGTTTTTGATTATTAACTTTTATAGCTTCGTCTTACGAACCAGGAACCATCTTGACCGGAATGCCGTTTCTCACCATGAAAGAAGTCGGAGATCGGTCCTGACCGAGGGGTGAGAGCCACGATATTCAGTCCGACGTCGATCAAGGGAAATTGCGCTCACCGCCATTATAAGTTGAGCCTTTCTTTTGAACAATACATTTGAACGCGTCTTAGAAACAAACTGGAAGATTCCGTTCAACGGACCAAAAGCAAGGGGCAAGCTCACGCTCGCCCCTTAATCACGTCCGACTCGGTCTTCCCGAGCCTACGGTATGTTTTCGATCTCCACGGTCGCCGGTGTATTGGTCCCGAAAACAAGGTCCTTTGCTCGATCGTCTGCGCCCACGCAGACGATCCAAAAGCGGTCCGGCGATTCGTGCACCGGCAGCAACACCTTCTCCTGTTCAATAGGGGAGAGGTCGTACAGCCACTTCCAGGCGAACCTGACCTTGTCGGGCACGTTGAAGCTGTTGACCAGCTCCCGCGCCGGCTTCTTCGTGTGTTGATGAAGGAAGCTCTTGGCCGCCCGCTTGCTGTAGCCTTCGCCGGCTATGGGCCTTGCATGCGCGGGAGCGATGAGAAGAAGCTTGCCGCCGCGAGGACGGTCGTCGTACTCGCCCGCGAGGCCCGCGATGTACTCGCCGCCTCCGGCCGTGCAGCTGTAGGCCAGCGTCCTGAGCAGGCCGTCGGCCGTGCTGTTTCCCTGGTCTCCCACGTCCTTCTCGGAGCCGGTGCTGAACACGGTAATGGTGTTGGCGTTTTGGCTGAAACCCTGCTCCACGCTCAGCGGCTCCCACGGGCTGTCGGCCTCGTTCTCCGCCAGAAGCATCGGGAACTTTCGCGTCGTGCCTATCGTGTCCATATCCAGGTGACCCGGGTACCAGTGGCCGACGTTTTTCATCGTCAACAGCAGACCACGGCCGATGACGATGTTCACTCTGGACTGCCTGCCGGGTCCGAGGGTCGCCCGCCCGGAGTTGATGCCCAGCTCCTTTGATATGGGTCCGTTTACCACCCAGATTGGACCGTTGGCGCTGGTGGAAATCAAGAAGCCCCGCGCGTCCTGGGGGTCCAGCGTCGCCAGCGCCCTGCAACCCGCTATGACGACGGGCAGATGCTCGGGCTTGCAGCCGGCCATGACCGCGTTAACGGCGATCTTCTCGACGGTGGCGTATCCCGTGCCCGGCGGCAGCAGGCAGACGACCTCGTCGGGGCTTAGGGTCGTGCCCTTCAACATCGCCTCGACCCGTTCTTCCGTTGGTGGAATCAGGGGGAAGCCGTCTCCCCAGTCGCGGTCGAGAAACTCTTCATTGAACCTGTCCAGTGCCCCGAACTGGTCCGGGCCGCCGAAGGTCTCGAGACCGTTCGGTTCGCCTACCAGCACGGCGGACTCCATCTCGTAGCCGTCCTGAGGCGTCGTGAGCAGCCTGACCAGCTCGTCGATGGCCGGGTCGGTCTGGGCGATGGTCTCCTCGACGGTGATGTTGTTGTACACCTTTGGCACCACCGCGAACTTGATATCGCCCATGCCGAAGGCCTTGGCGCTGGCCCGCGCGTCGTCCTGAAAACCCTCGGACAGGATAGTGGCCGTGGGGATGCCCGCCTTCTCCAGAAGGACCATGTCGTGGATCATCCACGACGTGCAGGACCCTCAATCGGCGGTGCATCCAATGGCTACGTCTATCTCCTCCTTGGCCTTGTCCATGAGGAACGTAGGAGTCGGCAATGCGCCGCTGTAGAACTTTATGGTGGCGCT
>JADFQF010000011.1 GCA_022561955.1 Chloroflexota bacterium
GGAGAGGATACCGAAAGAGAAGGCCTGGTGGATACGCCCAGGCGGGTCGCCCAGATGTACGAGGAGTTCTTCTCCGGCCTCAGGCAGGACCCCGCTAAGGTGTTGGAGACGGGGTTTGAGGAGGGCCATCAGGAGATGGTAATCCTTCGCGATATTCCCTTCTTTTCCATCTGCGAGCACCACTTTCTTCCCTTCTACGGCACCGCTCACATCGGGTACATTCCCAACGGCCGCGTCGTTGGCGCCAGCAAGCTGGCGAGGGCCCTGGACATTCTCGCACGCCGTCCGCAGATCCAGGAGCGGCTGACAGACCAGATAGTCGAGACCATATACAAGACGATCCGGCCTGAGGGAGTCGCGGCCGTCATAAGCGCCGAGCATATGTGCATGTCGATCAGGGGCGTCAAGAAGGCCGGAAGTAAGGTCGTGACCTCCGCATCCAGGGGCACATTCAAGACTCAGGCGGCGAGCAAGCAAGAGTTTTTCTCCTTGCTAAGGGGGACGTAGGAATGCCATTTACCGTCCAGGTGAATGATTTCGAGAGCATCGAAAAAGAGTGGGAGGAGATTCTCCCCAGGACAAAGGCAAACACAATATTCGTGACCCCGTGGTGGCAGAAGGTGTGGTGGAGCCATTTTGGCGAGGGGTCGGAGCTTCTCATCCTCTCGGTCCGCGACGGTGACGAGCTCATAGGCGTGGCGCCGCTGATGATCAAGCAGCGAGTGCTTTCCTTCCTCGGGGATACGGACCTGTTCGATTATCACGATTTTCTCGTGCTCGACGGACGGGAAGGCGAATTCTACGACGCGCTGTGCGATTACATGGCGGGACTAGAATGGGACGCGCTCGAGCTGAAGTCCCTGAGGGACGGCTCGCCGGCGCTCGTGTATCTGAGAGACCTGGCCGCGTCCCGAGGGTATACGGCTCGGATCGAAGAGGAGGACGTCGCCCCGATCGCAGTCTTGGCCTCGACCTGGGATGAGCACCTGGGCTCACTGCGAAAGAAAGACCGCCACGAGCTTCGCAGAAAGATGCGGCGTCTCGAAAAGGCGGACCATGCGGAGCAGTACACCTGCGAGGCCCCACTATCCCTGTCCGAGGGCATGAAGGACTTCTTTCGATTGCTGCGCGCCAGCAGCCCCGATAAAGACGAGTTTCTAACCTCCGAGAGGGAGAGTTTCTTTCTCGACATCGCCGAAGAGCTCACGGGCAGGGGCCAGTTCAAGCTCTACTTCCTGGAGGTCGGCGACGTTCGCGTGGCGTCCTGCATATGCTTCGACTACGCCGGTGCGTACTTGCTGTATAATAGCGGCTACGATCCTGAATACTCCTCCCTCAGCGTGGGCCTGTTGAATAAGGCGTTTTGCATCAAGGAGGCCATCGAAGCGGGGAGAGATACATTTGATTTCTTGAGAGGCACCGAGCGCTACAAATACGACCTGGGCGGTAAGAACTCCTCCGTGTACCAGATGGTGATTCGGCGGTAGATTGCGACAGTGTGTTGAGTAGTGCGATTCGCATGGAGGCTCGGCCTTTCCACCTCTGGAATGGGCCAATGAGGAGGGAGTCTCGCTGCGGAGCCGCAGGATCTTCTCGCCTTCTTTGGCTTTCCCTCCCCGAAAAATGATGCCTGAATGCCGATGGCGTTCGGCGTAAATACGAGTGACCGGAGCGATAAATGGGTAGAATAGCCTTGCTTAGCTTCCACGGGTGTCCTGTGGCGCGCCTGGGCGAAAAGGATACCGGTGGAATGAACGTCTACGTGCTGCAGCTTGCCAGGGAGTTCGCAAAGCAGGGCAACCAGGTGGACGTCTACACGAGATTCCACGATCCCGAAGACCCTCAGGTAGTGCAGCTTTGCACCGGCGCCCGAGTTATCCACCTGAAGGCGGGTCCGTACGACACGACAAAGCAGGACCTCTATCAGTACATTCCCGAGTTCCTCAACGCCCTCACCAGCTTTCAGCGGTCCGAAGGCCTCGAATACGAAATAGTCCATAGCCACTACTGGCTCTCGGGCAGGATTGGCCTCGCTCTGAGAGAAAAGTGGAACGTGCCCCACGTCTCTACGTTCCATACGCTCGCCAAGACGAAGCTGCGGGCGCGTGCCGGGGAGCGCGAGTCAGACCTGCGGTCGGCGATCGAAAAAAGGGTCATCGACGAGGCGGACATGCTGATAGTGTCCACGGAGCAGGAAAAAGAGGACATCGTCAGGCTCTACGACGGCAGACGCCGCGCCATCGAAGTGGTCCCCGCCGGCGTCGACCTCGAGCTGTTCCAGCCAATGGACGAAACGTATGCCAAAGGCGTATTGGGACTGCCCGATAAGCAGATAGTCCTCTATGTGGGGCGGATAGAGCCTCTGAAGGGCATCGACATCCTGTTGCAGTCGCTGGCAATGCTGGAGGAGGGCTCCGATACCCGGCTGCTGATCGTAGGCGGTAGCCTCGAGGGCGATGAAGAGTTGGACCGCTTGAAAAATATGGCCGAGGAGCTGGGCCTGGGGGAAAGGGTGACCTTCACCGGGTCCGTGAGTCAGACCGACCTGCCCATCTATTACGCCGCCGCCGACGTCTTCGTCCTGCCGTCGCACTACGAAAGCTTTGGCCTGGTCGCACTGGAAGCCATGGCGTGCGGCACACCGGTCGTAGCATCGAGGGTCGGCGGCCTCAAGACGTTCATCAAGCATGGCGAGAGCGGCTATCTCATCCCCTGGCGGTGCCCGGACCCATTCGCGCAGCGGATCGAGACCCTGCTCGCAAATGAAACGCTCAGAAAGGCCATGGGAGCCGCAGCCCGGACCAAGGCCCTGGAAATGAGCTGGAGCGGAGTCGCTGGCGTCATGCTGGAGTGCTACGCCGGCCTCATGGACGATCACTTGGAGAGTGCTGCGGGAG
The DNA here is from genome assembly GCA_022561955.1 of Chloroflexota bacterium. Next base: position 2,898 of record JADFQF010000011.1, read on the forward strand.
CGTGAGCCCTGGACGGATTTCGCGAGCAACCCCGGCAACAACGCTGACCTGGCTGGCCTCATTCACGGCCATGGCAACCTGCGGAGCATCAAGCAGCCGACTACGCCAAAGAGTTGATCTTCTCCAAGGGAATCGTTCTGGCGAAAGAATTGCAGGTAGCGGCTCCCGACGACCGTCGAGAGCTTCCAGGCCCTTAGAGCCTATCCAACAACCTAAGTTGGACGTCTTACGGTCCTTCGACCGTGCTCAGGACGAACGGAGGATTGCCCGTTCGTGGTGAGCTTGTCGAACCACTCGTGACAGTTGTCGGATAGGCTCTAAATCAAGCGGTCTCGTGGAAACGCACAGCTTCCTAACGAGATGTACGCCCATTGCCGCCACACATCGGCACAGTCTCCCATATATCAGGTGGCTTACACCTTTACCCCACACCCTACTATCTGCTTACTATTGGATAATTGAACGCATGGAGTCGGGAAGAGGGGGTTTTCCAGCGTATTGCCGCTGTGGAAATGCCGAATCGCAGCTCGTCATCCGGGCTGCACAAGCAGGTGGCCGATAGGCAGAGAGGTGTCTCGTGAAGGGTTACTGTCTGAGGTGTCGGACCAAGCAGGACATGATGGAAAACGTCGAAGTTACCATCAAGGGCGGCAGGCGGGCCATCCAGGGGCGCTGCACTGTCTGCGACACCAAGATAACGAGGTTTGGCGTCTCGGACCAGGCACTGCCGGCAGGCGCACCGCTGAAGCCTTCTTATCGGCCGGTAACGGCGGTGTTGGGTCTAGCTTTCGGGGCATTGGGGCTCCTGTTTACACGAAGGCTGGTACACAAGCGCTGAAAACGGTCCACGCCCTCGATACCTGACGAAAGTCGATTTCCACGACAGTCGCCGGCCTCTTCCGACCTTTTGCTTCGCTCCGGTTATCCCGCGCCTGTATAGCTTCCCGCCGCGGTTGCTGCTGCCCCTGGATGCGGGTGCGGTGGCCTTCGACGGGTTCCGCCGGCTCGCTATTTCGGCCCCCGATGTAGCGAACCTCCGGCCTTAGCTTATCCAGCCCTTCGATTTACTGCGATAGTTGGCGCAACCACCACGGACTATGGCCCCGTCGAGGTGTTGGAATCCCATCGATTAGAGGGTCCTTCTCAACGCTCGCCTCACGATACCTCACGTTTAGCTCCGCATTTACATATAAAAGCCCACCGTATTATTCTAACTTCGCTTTTTAGCTGGGCATCTGTAGCTTTATAGGCCGTTGTAAATCGTGGAGGTAGATATCGGTCATGCGGATTTTGCGGGACGGCAAATACAAGATACTTAGCGTCGCGATTGTCGCGACAGTCATCATAATCGCCGGTGCGTCGGTGGCCGCGGGATACAGCCTGGTAGCTCAATTCGTCGGAAACGATGACATCATAAGGGGCTGTGTCGAATCGGACGGCAGCCTTCGCCTCATCAGCTCAGAGGATTCTTGCACGGGAGGCGAGACGGCGATTCGGTGGAACGTCACTGGCCCCGAAGGACCGGTCGGTCCCGAGGGTACGGCGGGGCCGGCGGGAGATGTTGGACCTAACGGCACAGCAGGGCAGCAGGGTGCGGCAGGACTCCAAGGGCCGGCCGGCGCACAGGGAGATGAGGGCCTGCAGGGTCCGCCCGGCGAAACCGGACCGGAGGGAGCGGCGGGCTCTCAAGGAACGCCGGGGGACCGAGGCCCCAGCGGGGCGAAAGGCCCCAGCGGACCGGCCGGACCAGAAGGGCTGGGAAGCGGGGACACGCTATTTCCAATAGTGACGAATCGCATCTTCACGCTTGCCAATTCTTCTACGCCACCCTTAATCCTCGTAGACACGGACGACGGCTCGGTTGTTAGGGCCTTTGAATCGAACAAGATGGACTTAAGGGAATTTCGATGCGACGGTAGTCGAGCACTGCTTCTCGACTGGTGGGCTGAGGATTACCTGCTCATAGATGTCGTGACAGGGGAAACCATCGCGACATTCGAAGGTCCAACAGGAATGGAGGCGCGCCGGCAAGAGTTCAGCTGCACCGGCTCACTCATGGAGGGGATAATTAACAGGGGGCAGTCCGACTTGCTGATGACGACGGCGGGCGTGGATGTCGTTCTGAACAGGGCGGTCCTGGGCTGGGGCTGGGAAGGTCAGTGCCCCAGCGCCTGTCAGGCCCTCCTCATCAACTCCGATACCGGCGAGGTCATCGATTCGTATGCCGGATGGCTTGATCGTCCGATGGTTTTCAACTGCTCTGGGGACCGACTCTTCATCAGGGATGTTGGAATAATCAACTCCCTGACGGGCGAAGTCGTCAGCTCGGACATCGGTAAGATTGTAGGATTTTCCTGCCCCTGACGAACCTAGCTCCGACCTGGAATCATAGGATTTAGGGTCCGCTGCTCAGGCCCAGCGCCTGGGTCGGCGGACCCTGCTCGTTATCAGCTACAGTCCGTCCGTGGATACCGACGCGAGACCCTATTCCGGCTATGCTTCGGCATGAAGTGTGGAGGCAGAGGCCGTCGACATCATTCGATGTGAGTGCCGTGGTCTTCGATGGGCTCCTCCAGCTGGTTAGCCTGGCCCCTGATGAAGCGAATCTCCGCCCTCGCCTGGTCCAGCAGGTGCAGCGGGTCCGCGCCATTGTCCGGAAAGAAGCACACCCCATAGGTGATCTTGAAATACCAGTCCGAATCTGATCGTATGCGGTCCGCCCAGGCCTCGGCGAACTCACGGGTAATCTCCGGCATGAGCAGCGAATATTCGACATCGTTGGTGCGGCCGATTATCGTGCCCTGGGGCGCGTAACGCACGAGGTCTAATGCGAGGATTCGGGCGAGCTCGGCCGTACGCTGCCTTCCGTCCACCTCCATATGCCGCTCGAACTCGTCGATGTCTATTACGGCGAGGCTGAATATGCGCTGGTGCACGCCGGACCGGTTGATCTCCTTGGACAGAAGGCGCATGAACTGGGAATAGGACCATATCTCGTCTTCGATACCCTCTAAGTTGACCTCCAGGTCGATAGACTGGTCGCTAGGAGGGGTCGGCTCATACTTCCTGATGGCCAGCAGCTTGGTGACGGCGGTAAGCACTCTTTCGTTGTCGAAAGGTTTCACGATGAACTCGTAGGCGCCGACCCTGATAAGCTTTTCGGTGGTCTCTTCCGAGGCGTTCCCCGTTATGACGATCACCGGATATCTGGGATCTATGTCTCTGGCCTTTTTCAATACGTCGACGCCGGTCTTGCGAGGCATCACAATGTCAGTGATGACCAGGTCGAACCGCTCGGTCTGAAGGCGATCGATCGCCTCCTGGCCATCGACGACGGTTACCACCTCGTGGCCCCTCGACGTGAGGATTTCCTTGAGCAGATTCAGGAGGGTCTGATCGTCGTCGGCGACCAGGATACGACCAATCAGAGCGGAATCGCCCGCGCCCGCGCTATTGCTCTGTTCCGCTGTGACCATTGCGATCGCTCCTGTCGACCTGCATCGACGCGACATGGCTCGTCAGAAAACCAAACTCTATCGTTCTGGGCTCGTCTGAGGAACGGGAACTCTCACTGCCTAGCTCGATTTCGCGCCGTCATCTTCCCTGATCGAACGTATCCGAAAACGCGCCCCGCTGATCAGGCTCTCGGCATCCTGTCCGTCCTCCGGGAAGCACGCCGCTCCGAACGTAGTCCTGAAATACCACTCCGAATTGGCCTGAACACGTTCGCCCAGGGCCACCGCGTCCTCTTTCGCCCTGTCGGGGAGAATGAGCCCAAACTCCATACGGTTGGTATATCCAATGAACGCGCCGGGAGGCGCATTCAGGATCAGGGCCTCTGCGAGCGTCTTATTCAGCTCGCCGATTCCCTCCTCACCGTCCATCTCGATGTGTCGCTCCATATCGTCGATATCGACCATAAGGAGGCAGAACGTACTGTCGCTGGTCCGCGAGCGGCCGACCTCCTTCCTGAGGAGGCGAAAGAACTGCGGATAGGTCCAGACCTCATCGTCCAGGCCCTCTAGCTCCCGATTCCCACCTGTGGCCGGCCCAGACATCCCCCCTGAGCCAAATTTCTGCATCGCCAGCAGCTTGGTGACCGTGATATGGACCCTGTCCATCTCGAAGGGCTTCGTGATGAACTCGGACGCTCCGATCCTGATGAGCTTCTCGGCGGTCTCTGGGGAGGGATAGCCGGTAATGATGACTACCGGGTAGTTTGGATCGACGCTCTTGGCCGCTTTCAGGACGTCTACACCCGTCTTTTTCGGCATCGAAAGATCAGAGATTACGATGTCGAACCGCTCCTCTTGCAGGCGCTCGATTCCGTCCTGTCCATCCACCGCGGTAACGACTTCGTGACCGAACATCGTAAGCATTTCGTCCAGCAGCTTGCGCATGGGCTCTTCATCATCCACGACAAGAATGCGGCCGGTGAGCTTCGAGTCGGTGCTATGCGAGCCGCCGACCCGTTCCCTTGATACCATGACGGATACTCCTCAGCCCCTCGCCCTGGACACGTGATTGCCCGGTGATCCCATGGTTACGAGTATTTCGGAAGATTACTTTGCCATCGATTCTTAGCATCGTAAACAGAGTAGCTGAAGCTACTTCTGGTGCTAAACCGATGCCTATCCGATGAATTTATGTAATATAACGTAAACTTCGCGGGGCCTTCTGACACCACTTTTAGACGAGATAATCGGGCCAATCTGAGCCGCCGATATCTGGATTCGTCGCGGGCGGAAGCGGTAGACAGAGAGGCCGCACAAGAAAAACAAGAGCGGAACCGACGTGAAGTTTTCCCCGCATGGGTAGGCATCTGCCTTCACATTCGATCGCAACCGGCCTTGCCGACGATGCAGGGGTATCCGAGCAGGCGTGACGCAGCCGCTCAGGCGTGTGTAGACCGCCCCTCCACGAATCGGATATTCGACGGGGCGGGCTCAGGAGGCCGCGTATTCCCTCATCACGGAGTCCATGACATCCAGGGTGTAGTCTATGTCTCCGGAGGTGATGCCGTAGTGCGTGACGAAGCGCCACCTCCTCATCGGTGAGCCACCCTTGATCCCCCGCTCGTTGATCTTTCTGGCGAGCCCGGCGGGGTCTCCGTCGGTGATCTCGAAGAAGACGAGGTTTGTCGGCAGCTTATCGGGATCGATGGAGATTCCGGGTATCTGGGCGAGGCCGTTGGCCAGCTTCCTCGCGTTGGCGTGGTCCTCCGCGAGCCTGTCCACCATGGAGTTCAGGGCGACGATGCCCGCCGCGGCGATTATTCCGACCTGCCTCATGCTCCCCCCCACCACCTTCCTCCAGCGCCGCGCCTCCTGAATAAACTCGTTGCCGCCGCAAATGATGGAGCCAATGGGACAGCTGAGGCCCTTGGACAGGCAGAAGGTCACGCTATCGGCGTCGGCCGCGAGCTCCGAGACGGGCGTCTCCAGCGCGACGGACGCGTTGAATATGCGGGCGCCGTCGAGGTGCAGGGGAATCTCGTGGCGACGAGCGATGTCCGCGATCGCCTTCGTGTCCTCCACCGTCAGGACCGCTCCCCCGGCGGCGTTGTGGGTGTTCTCCAGCCCGATCATGGCCGTCCTGGTGAAGTGGACGTTGGCAGGCTTGATGGCGGCCTCGACCTCGTCTGGGTCCAGGAACCCGCGGTCGTCGTTCCGTATGGTGTTATAGGCGACGCCGCCCAATGCCGACGCCCCTCCCGCCTCGCTGCGAAATATGTGGGACCTGTCGCCGATTATGATCTCGTCTCCGCGCTGGGCGTGCGCCAGGATGGACACGAGGTTTCCCATGGTCCCGCTGGCCACGAACACCGCAGCCTCTTTGCCCAGGCGCTCGGCGGCCATGGCCTCCAGGCGATTCAGCGTCGGATCGTCGCCGAACACATCGTCCCCGACCTCGGCAGCCGCCATGGCCTCACGCATCTCTGGCGTCGGGTGGGTCACGGTGTCGCTTCGCAGGTCCACTTCTCGCATTGACGGTCCCTCCTATATTCGGCCCATTTCTGGAACGAGAACAATTCTAGCAACACCGCTTGTCAAAAGCTATACCGTCGCCTAAACTTGGTGAAGCCCATGCTAATCAGCCACAAGGACATCTCCTTCAAGAGCGGCCCGCTGACCCTCGAGGGGGTCTTGCATCTTCCCAAGGGAGGGGGACCGTTTCCGGGCGTCGCCGTATGCCATCCACACCCTCGCTTCGGCGGAGACATGACAAACGGCCTCGTCGTTACCATGTGCCGTATGCTCTGCGACGCGGGAATCGGCGCGCTGAGGTTCAATTTCCGCGGCGTGGGTAGGAGCGAGGGCGAACACGACCGAGGCATCGGAGAGGTCACCGACGCCAAGGAAGCGATGGGCTATCTGTCGCTGCACGATGATATCGACGCCAGCAGGATCGGCATCGCCGGCTACTCCTTCGGCGCATCCGCAGCCCTGGAGGCCGCGGCGGGCAACGAGCAGGCCCAGGCAATCGCGTCCATCGCATGTCCATTGCGGCCCTTCACGAGCGTAGGCGTCCTCGAGATGCTTCAGCCCAAGCTCCTGGTGCTGGGCGAGTCCGACCACGACTTTCCCAAGGACCAGTTCAGGTTCCTGGCACAGCGGTTTTCCGACCCCAAGCAGGTGGAGCTGATCGCGGGCGCCGACCACTTCTTCGCGGGCCACGCATCGGTCATCGGCGAGCTCGTGACGGCGTTCTTCACCGGGTCCCTCTCCAGCTAGGCCAGGGAGGTAAATGGTCATTTCAACGATGGTATTCAGGCGATATGACGATTCGGCCGCAAGTCGCACTGAATCGACGAAAAGGTAAATGAGACAGTCTGCGATCGACTTCCAGAGCAAGAGGATCTCGCTGGACGGCGTACTCACGACGCCCCGGGAGCATCCTCCACCCTACCCCGCGGTCGTCGTGTGCCACGCCCACCCGACGCTGGGCGGCAACATGGACAGCCCCCTGGTCACGGCCATCTGTCGCGCGGCCGACGCAATGGGCTTCGCGACCCTGAGATTCAACTTTCGAGGCGTCGGGAACAGCCAGGGCGAGTTCACTAACGGCGACAGGGAGCATGAAGACGTGAAGGCGGCCCTCAACGTCATGAAGAGATGGCCCGACGTGGACGGCAAGAGGCTGGCGCTGGTGGCGCACTCCTTTAGCGCGGGCGTCGCACTGAAGGGCCTGAAGCAGACCAAGGCCGCCGGAAGCCTGGTGCTCATAGCGCCTCCCATCTCCTCACTTCAGGGCTCACGGGCAAGGAGAGATAAACGACCGAAGCTGTTCATCGTGGGCCAAAACGACAAGATTTCGCCCACGGCCGAGTTACAGCGCATCCTCGACGAGATGGCGGACCCGGTGAACTTCGCCGAGATCCCGGGCGCCGATCACGGTCTGATAGGCCACGAAGGCCGGGTAGCCGACAGGGTGGCTGAATTTCTAGCCGAATCCCTAAATCAATAGAGCTAGTTCTGTGGAGCTGGTAATTAAGGGGCGTATGTAACTTCATCGCCTGACCGGCCGGGAGCAAAAAATGTCACAGGAACAGAAATATCGGACAGAGCGGGACTCCATGGGGGAGTTTCAGGTGCCGGCGGATGCCTACTACGGCGCCAACACTATGCGCGCCGTCATCAACTTTCCCATCAGCGATCTTCGCTTTCCGAGGTCGTTCATAAGGGCGCTGGGGCAGATCAAACAGGCGGCGGCCGAGGTCAACTTGGAGCTCGGTCTGCTGGACGCGGAGCCGGCGTCCGCCATCGCCGCGGCGTCTCAGGAGGTGATCGACGGCGGCCTGGACGACCAGTTCGTCGTGGACATCTTTCAGACCGGCTCGGGGACGTCGACGAACATGAACGTCAACGAGGTCATCTCCAACAGGGCCATCGAGATTCTCGGCGGGGAGCTGGGCTCTCGCACGCCGGTGCACCCAAACGACCACGTGAACATCGGCCAGTCGTCCAACGACGTGATCCCCACGGCGATCCATGTCTCCGCCCTCAAGGGCATCCACGACGACCTCATACCGGCCCTGAAGCAGCTAATGGCGGGCCTCAATGCGAAGGCTAAGGAGTTCATGCCGGTGGTGAAGACGGGACGCACCCACCTTCAGGACGCGACTCCCGTGAGGCTCGGGCAGGAGTTCGAGGGGCACGCCGGACAGATCGAGCGCGGCATACAGAGGCTCCGGCACGCCGAGTCGGAGCTGGCCGAGGTGGCCCTCGGCGGCACGGCGGTCGGGACCGGCGTCAACACCCACCCCGAGTTCGCGGGCCGCGTCTGCGAAAAGCTATCGAAGATGCTCGGAGTGAAGGTCTACGAGACGAAGAACCACTTCCAGGCCCAGAGCACCCTGGACAACGTCGTGGAGGTCAGCGGCGCCCTCAAGACTGTCGCCGTCAGCCTCATGAAGATTTCCAACGACATTCGTTGGTTGGGCTCCGGTCCCAGGGGCGGAATCGGCGAGATAGAGCTGCCGGAGGTCCAGCCGGGAAGCTCGATAATGCCCGGAAAGGTTAACCCGGTGATTCCGGAGTCCGTCTGCCAGGTGGCGGCTCAGGTGATCGGCAACGACGCCACGATCGCGATCGCGCTGGCCGCCCAGCTGGCCGGCTCCGTCGACGGCGAGGCCATTCGCGACGCGCTGGTGCTGGTTGCATCGCCCGGCGGGATGGTGGTCATCCCCGGCGCTGAGAGCGTCGCCGCCGGTCTCGAGGCCACCGCCAACGGCGACGAAGTCAACTACGAGGGCGCGGCGACGACGCTGGACTGGAACGCCGCCGGTGACGTGACCACCGGATTCGTCGGCATCTGGCAGTACCAGGACGGCACGATCGTCGAACTGGAACAGATCGCCTTCTCGCTCGAATAGGCCGTCGCGTCAGCTGATCGGAAGAGGGGCGGCCGCGAGGCCGCCCCTCTTCGTGCGCGTTAGTCGGAGGCGCCGGCGACCGGCGCCGCTGAGCGGGTGAATCGACGCCAGAACCGCCCCCGACCCGGTCCATCGCGCGGCGGCGCATCGACAAAGCGGCTGACGCGTCGCTCCTCCGCCAGCAGGCCCTGCGGGCGCAGCAGCAGGAAGACGACGATCAGCAGGCCGATGGCGAACTGGCGCAACATGAAGACGCGGTTGCCGAGAAAGTCCGGCAGGTCTTCCTGGATCAGCGGCGTGCCGAACCAGAAGAAGCCGACGACCAGCGCGCCCAGCACCGCGCCGCGGTTGTTGCCGCTGCCGCCGACCATCAGCATCGTCCAGACGAGGAAGGTGCCGAACAGGTCGCTGAACGAGTCTGGTGCGATGGTGCCCACGCGATGCGCCCAGATCGCGCCGGCCAGGCCCATGATCATGCCGCCCAGCACGAAGCTCTGCATGCGGAAACGGACCGTGTCCTTGCCGGCGGCCTTCGCGGTGTCCTCGTTCTCGCGGATCGCCCGCAGGACGCGGCCCCACGGCGAAGCGGTGGCGCGCCAGACGACCACGTAGACCAGCGCCAGCATCGTCAGGGTGACGGCCAGCAGCACCCACTGATAGTCGCCGCCGCTCACCAGCCCCTCCAGGAAGCGCGGGATGCCGTTGAGCCCGCGGCCGCGGTTGACCAGC
>JADFQF010000301.1 GCA_022561955.1 Chloroflexota bacterium
CGGCGCCGCGAGCCCGAACGTCGTCTATCCTGTGGCGCAGGCCGCGTACCACGCATTCCGCCTTTTGCGATACCCCGGCGAACTCGCCGACCGTCGCGATGTCGCCCAGCATGTCCTCCATGCTGCTCGGGTCCAACGACACTACCTGGGGAGGTTTGTCGAGCTGCACGACGGCGCGCTCGACGTCCTCGAAGGAGACCGCGCAGACCTCACACAGCTCCTGCGTGAGAACCAGGTCAGGGTCGGCCTGCCGCAGCACCTCCTCGTCCACCTCGTAGATCCGCTCGCCCCTGCGGGCCATCTCCGAGACCAGGTTGTCGATCTCCTGGCTCGTCATGTCGGTGTGATCGAACTTGCTGCGGACCACCTTGGGCTTGGACAAAGCCTCTTCAGGAAAATCGCACTCGTGGCTCACGGCGGCAAGAGAATCGCCCAACCCCAGGGCATAGACGATCTCCGTGGCGCTGGGGAGAAAGGAGCAGATTCGCATTTGGCTCGCGCCTCCTTTTCTGGAGCTGTCTCAGACTGGAATCTTATTACAGGGGTTGCCCGTGTTCAGGAATCAAGAAGGCCGCCGAGGTCACCGACGGCCTTCCCCCATGAACCCACTAAGTATTCGGCGGCACGGCGTTTGCTCCGCCCATGCCTGCCCTACGCGATCAGCTGTTCAGCACGCCCTCCGCTTCGAACGCGCCGGCCAGCTTCGCGATGCCCTCGTGTATCTCCTCCGGGGTGTTGTACCCGAAGCAGAGGCGCGCGCAGTTCTTGCCGGACACGCCGTCGGGAGCGAACAGCGGGCCCGCCTGATAGCCGACGTCGGCCCTGTCGAGCACCTTGTCCCTGATGGCTTGCAGGTCGACCTCGTCCTTCATCTGCAGCCAGACGAATAGGCCGCCTTGCGGGCGGCTCCACGTGGCCGACGATCCGAAGTTCTCGCCCAGCGCCGCGACCATGGCGTCCCGCTTGGCCCGCTGGATATCGTTGATCTCCTCGATATGGCCATCGAGGCTACCCGTCGCGTACCTGTGCACGGCCAGCGACGTGAAGTGGCTCGCCATGCTCGTTCCCTTGACCGCCCTGGCCATGTTCAAAATCTCTTTGGGCGCGGTCATGTACCCCAAACGCATTCCCGGGGCGATTATCTTGGAGAAAGAGCCAACGTACATCACGCTTCCCGTGTCGTCCAACGAATGAATCGACGCCACGGGCTCGCCGTCGTATCGAAGGTCGACGTAGCAGTCGTCTTCGAGAATGGGCACGCCGTGCTTTTGGGAAAGACGCACCATCTCCTTGCGGCGCTCCAGGGTCATCGTCCACCCCTGGGGATTCTGAAAGATCGGTATCGTGTAGATAAACTTGACCGGCTTGCCCTCGCCCCGCGCCCTCTGGATGGCGCTTTCGAGTGCGTCCGGCAGCATGCCGTCCTGGTCACAGGCGACGCCCCGGATATCGGCGTGGAAGCGCCTGAGCTGGGACAGCGTTCCCGAATAGACGAAATCTTCGGTGAGCACGACATCGCCCGGGTCCACCAGGGACTCGCAGATCATGTGGATTGGCTGTCCGGAGCCGTCGCCGATGATGATGTCGTCAGGCGACACGTGTATGTCACGGTCCTTCGCCATCTTCTGGGCTATGAACTCCCGCAGCGGTGGATAGCCGTTCTGATTGCCGTATATGGCGAGGTCCTCTCCCTCTTCGCGCAGCGCCCCCTTCAGGGCATCCAACATATCATCGAGAGGCACCGACTTGGGGTCCGGGTACGCGACCGCGAAATCGTACTTCCCGCGCTTTCCTATTGCTCCCTCGCGGGGCTCCGGCGAGTTCTTGGCGAAAAGCCCTTTATAGCTAAACGTTCGGGATTCGGCCATTCAAATTCCTCCTTGGCTGCTCACATCATCCGGGCGTTGATACCCCTTGGCTCATGGCGCCAGTGTATTCAAGTTCATGAAATAACACAACAGACGGCATGCTAGGAGAACATGCCGCCGCGTCCGCCTTTTTCGAAGAAGTCGAGGTCTATGGCTATGGCGGCCGCGAGAATTATCGTGGCGAATTCCTGGTCTACCCTCTCCGGGTTCATGCGCACCTGAAATGTGTCGGCGTCGCTAAACAACTCGCGCCCCAGGCCGCTCCAACGCTTCGTAATCCTGGCCACCTCGTCTCCCTCGCTATACACCATGAAGGTGTGCGGTCTAAACAGGCTGCCTCGAATTTCACTGCGCCTGGTGCCTTCGTCGTCCAATATGGCTATTCGACGTCCAAGGAATTTGAAGGTCCTTTGCAGGGACCCGATCAATTTTCCCTCTTCATCGCCCACGTGAAGATGGGAAAACATCCAGAAAAAGCTCCGTTCGGCGGTGAACACTTCGTTGCCGTCGTTATCGACGAAATGAATGGTGAGCGGACGGTGATTACGCAGAAACATGCGGCTGAGCATCCCGGACTCTTCATAAGCGAACAACAGCTCCGCTCCGTCGGGCGTGCGAACGCTGTACCTGTTGGCGGTCTCGAAACCCATGAAGACCTCCAGGAACTCTATCTCCTGCTTGACGATGATCTCCGGGTACTGCGTCAGGTCGATCATATGGCGGCTCCAATGTTGTTTTCGAGTACCCGCTCAGTCCTGTGATGAGCGCGGCTCGCAGCTCGACTATGCTTCGTCTACCTCGATGCGCAGGCGTTTGTTGATTCGGCCCTTGCTTTCATGGCCGACGACGCGGATGCGGCCAACTTCGCTGGTATTGTGCACGTGGGTGCCGCCGTCGGCCTGCAGATCGAGCCCCACGATATCCACGGTCCTGATCTCCTTGATCCCCGGCGGCAGCAGATTGATCTTGGTGCGTATCAGGTCTGGTATCTCGAAGGCCTTCTCCCTGGGAAGAACGTCGATCTCGATCTGTCTCGCCGCCTGAACCTCGTTGTTGACCGCCTGTTCTACCTCCCTGGCGAACTCCGCCGTCATCTGCTCCAGCTCGAAGTCCATCCGCGCCGACCCGGGCTGCATGTTCCCGCCCGTCACCTTCGCGCCGTAGTCCCGCCACACGACGCCGCATAGTATGTGGAGCGCGGTGTGGGTGCGCATCAGGTAGTAGCGCCGGTCCCAGTCGATAACGCCGTGGAGCTCGACGCCTGCCTCGGGCGGAACGCCGTCGATCTCGTGGACCAGCTTGCCGTCGGCGCGAGACAGCT
>JADFQF010000012.1 GCA_022561955.1 Chloroflexota bacterium
GTAATCCGCCTCGCCATAGATGTTCTTCGGCAGCCAGTCCCCTCTGAGATCGATGACTTCCTCGCCGCGGTCGTTTACGATGGCGACCCCAATTTCGGAGCGCAGTGCCGAGTCATACTCGAACTTCACCGCGTCCCTGATCAGGGCCTCCTGGAGCATCAGCGTCAGCTCCTTCGTTATCTTCTTGTAACGTGGCCCACTGGCTTCATCATTGACGTCGGCGCCTACACCGCCCGTGTTGAAGACGAAGTAGTCCTGCGGCATGCCTCCCCAGGACATCTGCTGCAGAATGAAGTAAAGCAGGTTGGCGTTCTCGTCCTCCAGGCCGATGATGAACGGGTCCGAGAAATACTCGACGTAGGGCCTGCCTATGGCGCCGGTGGCCGCGCCCATCTGCACGGCCTCACCGTACATCAGGACTCGCACATACTGCTCCAGGCTAAGTCTCCTCAGAGGCGGAATGACCGTGTTCTCACGCATCACGGCCTGCCAGAACACGCGGTCCGTGTACTCCATCGGAACATGGACGGAGCTGGATAGCTGCCCATTGGTTATCGACTCGATGACATGCTGCGCCCTTTTCCTGGATATGAGGCGATTGCGGGACATCGTCACGCGCATGTTGCGGACGGGGTTGTCGATGAAGTCCGGTATGCCCTTCTCGACGTTCAGAGGCACGTTTTCCAGCGTCTCCTCGGCGTTGGGAGCCTCTGCGGTCCCCCTTATGGCCTCGTAGGTTATTGGGTCGTCCTGCTGGTTCAACCCCTGGGGCATGGCGTAGAAGTTATTCTCGGTGCCGTCTATTCCGTGGGTGATCCTGATGGAGTTACCTCCCCTGGTGACCTCGATCGGCTCGTCCAGCGGTTGAAGCAATACTATGTCGTCGTTCATTGGGTAGACCCCTTCCGCGGGGTCCTCCTGAAGGCCAAGGCGTTGGGCAAGCTCGCTGCCGGCCAGCTCGATCATTATCGTGAGCGTGCTCTTGCCGTGCAGGGAAGGCCCGATCGTTACCAGGGCGGTGTTGAGCGTCCGGCCGTCCAGAGTCTTCGCGCGGGACATGCTCAGGGCGGATTGGACCGCCAGTCCATTTTTTTGCTTGACGAGGAACATGGCGATGGAGAGCGGCCCCATCTTATGCTCGCCCACGTAGTCGAATCCGAGGTGGAGCGAAAGTCCCTTCGTGGGGGCCTTGAAAATGAGCTGGGTAAGACCCGCGTCCACGACGCGCCTCTTGAGCGCCTCAGGCAGACCGAGGTCATCGAGCCAGTCCGGAATGGAAATCTCTAGAATGTCCGGGCTTCCGGCGAGGTCCTCCACGGGCATGTCAAATGTAAGCTGTCGCCACATGATGGGGATCTGCAGATAACGGGTGCCGAACAGAAGCTGGCGAGCGTGGTACGATCGCTCCGGGACATCGCATACGTTTCTGTCCGACTGAACAATCACATCGCCGGACTCGAAGCTCTTCCTCATATACTCGGTGACATATGAGAACACCTCGGCGAAGAGCATCTGGTTTTCGTCGCTAAAGGCGATGGAATCACGATTCGCATCGAAACCGTCTATGAAGTACTGGGTAAGGTCAGGGCGGCGCACTACTCCGAGCTGACTGTAGAAAGCCAGGCCCCCGCTGTCCAGCCTGTAGACCACCTCCGGCGCGGCTCGTGCGGCGGCTTTGCCCTGGGCGTTGGCCTCGGCGGCATCTCGGGCGATCAGCTCGGCCTCGGCGCGTATTTCGTTCTGTTCGTCTTCCGATAGGTCCTGAAATATCCGCAGGCGGCCCTTGATCCATTGGTCCGATGGATTGAAGTACTCGCTGTCTTTCCGATGCCCTTGCCTGGCGAGGCCCACCATCTCATCCAGGGCCTCGACGAAAGAAGGAATTCTGCGGGGACCGGTCAATGTCGAACGCGAGCTCGTTGGGTCCGCGAAGCCGTTGTTGTCGAAAGTCAATGGAGGCTCCTTTCCACGGTAAAGCCCCATCTTTTCCTGTGGAGGTCGTAAAAGCTGAAGAAACGGAAAAGAGAGTAAACTTATTTTTTTAGTCTACTACATTTTAGTTGGTTCCCTTTGCGTACAAGTGAAACTCCATCAAGGGCCAATTTGGATGCGCAGGTGCTAATTGGAGGCTTGCACCCAGCGGAGCGCTAATTGCTTATTCAAGCCATCCTAACAGAATTAAGACACTACGAAAAAACTGCCCCGTTGACACTCGAAGTGTCTGGTAGTACGCTCCGACCATTCAAATTTGGCAAGCAGACTGGACCTTGCCACCGCAACGCGGGAAAAGGCCCTCGTATTTCAACTACATATAACGGAGGTATCTGATGGCTGAGATCCTAGGTATTGGCTGCACCCATGCCCCGATGATCCTGTATCCGCCGGAGCATTGGGTCAACGTTCGAAAGCGACTATCCGAGCGAATTCCCAACTACGAGAGGCCGCCACAGCTCATCGAGGAGTTGGGCGACGACAATGGCGCGAGCCACGACAAGAAAAACCACAAGCGCATCGGCGACGCGTTTCAGGTGCTTCGCGAAAAGCTGCACGCTTGGAAGCCCGACGCGGTCATACTGATAGGCGACGACCAGGCCGAGAATTTCAAGCGAGAGAACCTGCCCACGTTTTGCTTCTACACCGGTTCAGAGGTCAAGGGCTACCCATTTCACGCCGCCAGCGACAACAACAACGTCTGGAACATAGCCCCGGAAACGGAGTTCACCTACAAGTGCCCGGACAAGTTCGCCAGCGCCCTCGTGGCCAGCGTAATTCGAGATGGGTTCGACATGTCGTCTTCGACGGAGCTGTCCGGCTGGGAATGGGGCCTGCCTCACGCCCATATCAACCCGCTGATGTACCTGGACCAGGAAGGCAAGCTCCCCATACTGCCGCTCTTCGTAAACTGTATCGGAGAGGAGGCCGGCGACGGCTACCCGCCCAGGCCGACGGCGAAGCGCTGCTACGAGCTGGGCCGGTCCATCCGGAAGTTCCTGGACACTCGCTCGGAGCGCGTGGCGGTCATCGCCTCTTCGAGCTGGTCTCACTTCTTCTTGACCGAGAAGTTCCAGCGCCGTCAATTCGACGCCGAGTTCGACCATCGTAATCTGGAGCTGATTAAGAACGGCCAGGGGAGCAAGCTTGCCGAGATATCGCCCGAGGATATTCAGGCTTCCGGGGACCATGAGTTCCTGAACTGGATTATCACGCTGGGCGTGATGGGCGACCGGCCGGCGCAGATCATCGACGCCCTCGATGACCAGTCGCAGGTGTCCTTCAAGGTATTCGCGATCTGGGAATAGATTGCAAGTGGGGCCCGCATCGGAGCTACCCGTGCGGGCCCATTTCCTCGCCGTGGGGGGTCCGCGAAGCTGGGATAACCTTCCGGCAGGGCTACCAGTCCACGGCCGGCTTCGTCCAGCTTATGCCGTTCTTGCCGTCCTCGCGGCTCCAGTACGTGGCGAATATCGTGCCGTCTCGAAGCCCCAGGGCCGTGGGGAATCCGAACGCAAACGCGTCGAGCTCATCGACGCCGCCGACCGTATCGTCGGGGCGTTGGCGGCTCTGGTTAGCGTCGTATAAGACGCCCTCGTAGTGGACGGTCCAGGGCTCGTCCGTGAACGTCACCAGTGCCATCATGATGGCCTGTTCGCCGTAGCGCCGGTCATACAGCACAAGCAGACGGTCCTTCCCCAGGGGAATCGGAGTCATCGTCTGCCCGCTTATGCCCGTCGATATGGCGGGACCCCACGTGGGGCCCTGGTCTTCGGACGGAAAATACGGCCGTATAGATACTTAGCTCGACTTTGTACATTCCGGATGCGCCTCAACACGAAGGCTATAACTAATGGTCAGTAATAGGCAGACTTTTTGCATGTCGAGTCTGCAGGGTGATGTCCAGAAAGTCCCTGAACGATGAGAAAGGTGTTCATGCGGCGGAGCGAAGGTACCATAATAAACCCGTTCGAACGCGCTCCCAAGACCCCGTCGTGCCGGCGAAAGCCGGAATCCAGAGTACAAAGTCCAGCTAAGTAACTATCTCAAAAAGGAGGACGCCTTGTTCCCGCCCGCCCTCTGGGGTTTTTGTTCCTGGGGGCACATCCCCCAGGCCCTCTGCCAGAGGAGGATAGCCCCCTCTGGACTCCCCCATGACCATTTTGAGATAGATGCTAAGCCCTCGATGCCAATTCAGCAATCGCGCTCCTTGATGAACGACGGCTTTGAGTTTACCCTAACGAAGCCAGTATGCCTTTTAGGGGAGAGGGTGAAATGACAACAAAAAAGAAGGTCCTCATCACCGGAGGCAGCGGGCTGATCGGTGGACTAGTGCTGAAGAACCTGGGCCACAAGTACGATTTCAGCGCCTTGAACCGGCGCGCCATCGAGGGTGTCCCGTGCCACCGGGCAGACATCTCCGACTTCGATGCCATTCTACCCGCGTTCGAAGGCATCGACACGGTCGTGCACCTGTCGGCCTATACCGAAGACGTCTACGAGTGGGAAGGCACCGAGCGAGTGAACATACGCGGCACCTACAACGTCTACGAGGCGGCGCGCATACACGGCGTGAAGCGGGTGATCTTCGCCAGCTCCGGCGGAACGATGCTTGGATACGAGCTGGAGTCGCCCTACACCGAGATCGCCGCCGCGGAGTACGACAAGATTCCGAAGGTATGGCCCTTGCTGACCCACGAGATGCCCGTCCGTCCCAACTCCTTGTGCTACGTGAGCAAGGTCTTCGGCGAGGTCCTGGGGCGTATGTACTCCGACCAGCACGGCATCTCGGTGCTCAATATTCGTTTCGGGGCCGTGCTCGCCGACGACAAGCCTCAGATGCGGCGCCACTATCCCGGATACCTGAGCCAGGCCGACGCCGTTCAGATGGTGGAAAGGTGCATCGACGCGCCCGAAAGCGTTCGCTACGACATCTTCGAGGCCATGTCGGACAACCGTTGGCGCTGGCGTGACATCAGCCATTCGCAAAAGGTGCTGGGATACGCTCCCACGGGCAGCGCGGACGTCTACGACATACCGGACAAGGGAGGCCGCCACCAGGTAAATATGACGTAAGGGCGGTCAGTTCTGTTCGTTGTGCGGGAATTGGAATATGGAAAGTTGTATGACTACAGACAAGTTGCCGAAGGCATGCGCTCCTTGGGCCTCTCCACCAAAGGGGTGATGCCTCATTTCTGGTAGCTCTATGGAGGCAACTACTCTCCTTCACGTTGACAGAATCGG
The DNA here is from genome assembly GCA_022561955.1 of Chloroflexota bacterium. The sequence continues at coordinate 5,236 of JADFQF010000012.1, forward strand.
AGTACCGATAATAAACTCACTGGTGAGCCCGGTAACGCAAGCCCTCCTTCAGCAGACGGCATTGCACCGCCATGAATCGAATAAAATCGGAGGTATAGAACTTGGCTACAGACCATATCCACGACAATGACAATGGCCATTCCCACGCCGCTGCACAGCTGGTAGAGACCGCGACCAGCTACGTCGACAGCCTGTCACCGTCGCAAAAGGAAAAGTCCCTCATCAGCTACACGGCAGGCGAGCGGCTCTTCTGGTACTACCCTCCCCTGAACAGACGTGGCCTGCCCTTGAGGGACATGGACGAGAACCAGCGAAAACTCGCGTTCTCGCTAATGGAGAGCACCCTCAGCGAGGAGGCCTACAAGCAGGCCCGGCTGATCATCGAGCACGAGCTGGTGCTTGGCCCCCTGGAGGCCGAGGAGGGCAACGTCGGCTGGAACAGGGACCCAGAGCTCTACTACTGGACGATATTCGGAGAGCCGGGCGGCGACGGCCCCTGGGCATTTCGTGTCGAGGGCCATCACATTTCGTACCAGCTCAGCATAATGGGCGACAAGGTCATATCCACCACCCCGTTCTTCTTCGGCTCCAATCCCGCCGAGGTCAAGAAGGGCCCCAAGCAGGGACTGCGCATCCTTAGCCGAAGAGAGGACCTGTCCTTTGAGCTGCTGGACAGCCTGGATTCCGGCCAGCGGTCGACGGCCATCGTCCACGAAAAGGCCCCCTGGGACATCTACACATACAACGCCACCAGGCCGTCCCTGCCCGAGGGCGAGGGGTTGCCCGGCTCGAGGATGAACGGCACCCAAAAAGAGATGTTCATGTCGTTAATCAGCGAGTACGTGAACCAGGTACGCAACGACGTGTCCAAAGACAAGATGTCGATGATTCAAGAAAACGGCATCGAGGACTTCCACTTCTCCTGGCACGGCGGGACGACCAAGGCCGACAAGCATTACTACAGGATTCACGGCGGCAGCTTCATCGTGGAGTTCGACAACTTCCAGAACGACGCGAACCACATCCACTCGGTCATCCGCGATGTGGATAACGATTTTGCGCTGGACGTAATGCGCGAGCACCTGATCATGTACCACATCGACTAACACGAATTTGGAACGGAAATGGCTGAACCCGAGATAATCAGCCAGCTAATCCGGCCCGTGGCAAATACCGCGGGCCGGTTTTTTGTAAAATCGGGTGGAATACCGGCGGCCGTCATACATCTATCCCGAAAGATGATTCGACGGGCTCTCCGTAGAGGCGGAGTCCGAAAATATGCCCTCTATGGAGTCGGACACCCCCGTCTAGACACCCTTTTGCAAGGGGGAGATTCAGAGGCGGTTGGTACGCATTTATTCCGATTCGGGGACAATCATTCTCAGAAGACCCGTCTTTCCGGCAAAAGCCGGAATCCAGATGGTTTATTCTGGATAGACGTATTGAGATAGCTGTCTATCGCTATCCGCTCGAGGAGGGAATCATGGCTAATCTTGGATTCGTGGGCCTCGGCGTCATGGGAGGCCGAATGGCCAGGCGCCTGCTGGATGCCGGGCATACCGTGACGGGCTACAACCGGACCAGGTCCAAGGCCCAGTGGCTCCTGGATGCCGGCATGAGCTGGGCGGACTCCCCGAAGGATGTCGCGCGGGCTTGCGACGTGACGTTCAGCATGGTGTCCAACACGGAGGCCCTGCTCGCGATCACGGGCGGCGACAACGGCGTGCTGGCGGGCCTGAGTCCCGGCAAAATCTACGTCGATATGAGCACGGTGGGGCCCGCGGCCAGCAGAGAGCTTTCAGTCCGAGTAGCGGAAAAAGGCGCGCGAATGCTCGATGCGCCGGTGTCGGGAAGCGTGGCGACCCTCGATCAGGGTCAGCTCACCTTCATGGTGGGGGGAGACATCGACGTATTCGAGAGGGTCAAGCCGATCTTGCTCGACGTCGGGCCAAAGGCGACGCACGTCGGGGCCAACGGCCTAGCCGTCTCCATGAAGGTCGCCACCAACCTGAGCCTCGCCGTTCACATGCTCGCCTTCAGCGAGGGCCTTCTTCTGGCGGAAAAGAGCGGCATCAAGCGAGAGACGGCGGTCGAGGTGCTGCTCAACAGCGTGATAGCGTCCCCCATGCTGAAGTATCGAGGACCCTTCGTGCTGGATATGCCCGACGAGGCGTGGTTCGACGTCAACATGATGCAGAAAGACATGGGCCTCGCCCTGGAGCTGGGCCGACAGGTCGACGTGCCCCTCCCCACGGCGTCGGTAACCAACGAGTACCTGACGGCCGCACGAGGAATGGGCCTGGCAGACAAGGACTTCGCCGTCATCTTCGAGGTGCTGGCGCGAATGGCCGGAGTCGGCGAGGGCTAGCGGGCGGCACCGCCGATCAGGGTCATCAGACGCGCGGGGGTCACGGGCAGGTCCGTCGGATGAGTGCCGATTGCGTCGGCGACCGCGTTAATGACGGCGGGCGCAACCGCGACGGTGGCACACTCCGCGAGGCCGACCATCGAATCAGCCTTCGCGCCGTCACCCTATCGCGATCACTTCATTCGCGCGGGCCGTCCATATGCAAGAGGCTTCGAATTGGACCGGCCTAGTTGAGACGCCTGCCGGTGCCCGAGCTTCCATACCAGTCCACGGCCTCCGGGTCGATGCGAACGCAGACATATTTCGGCGCAGTGTACTCGTTGATGAACTCGAAGCTGCCCTCACGCCCGAAGCCGCTGTCCTTGAAGCCGCCCCAGGGCACGGCGGGATGCAGCCTGTGATGGTCGTTTATCCAGATGACCCCTGCGACGACGTCGCGGGCCACTCGGTGCGCGCGGGCAACGTCTCGGGTCCAGATCGAGCAGCCCAGGCCGTAAGGAGTATCGTTGGCGATGGCCACCGCCTCATCTTCGCTATCGAAGGGTATGACGCAGACCACCGGGCCGAAGATCTCTTCCTGAGCGACTCGCATGTCCTGGCGAACGTCCGCGAGGATCGTAGGCTCGATGAAGTAGCCGCGCTCGAACTGCGCGCCCTCGGGCTTCTTGCCGCCGTGCGCGACCGACGCTCCATCATCTTTGGCCGACTTTACGTAGCTGAGAACGCGGTCGTAAGCGGGCTTGGAGATGACGGGCCCCATCTGCGTCTGCGTGTCGGTGGGGTCTCCGATCTTGATGCCCGACACTTTTTTAACCAGCATCTCCACGAACCTGTCGTATATGGAACGGTGGACGATTGCGCGAGACCCCTGGATGCATGTCTGACCCGACGCGATGAATGAAGCGAATGCACAGCCATTGACGGCATCTTCCAGGTCTACATCGTCGAATACGATCACGGGCGCCTTGCCGCCGAGCTCGAACTGCAGGGGCACCAGGTTTGCTCCGGCGATCCGCGCCACGGCGCGACCCGTCTCAGTGCCGCCGGTCAAGTCCAGCTTTCCCAGGCGAGCATCGGATGCCAGCGCCTTCCCGGACGTTGGTCCGAAGCCGTTTACGATATTCAAGACGCCTGGAGGAAGGCCCGCCTCCTGGGCTATGTTGCCGATCTCGGTCGGGGTCAGCGGCGCCCACTCAGACGGCTTGAGGACGACCGTGCAGCCTGCCGCCAGGGCCGGAGCCAGCTTCTTGGACGCGATCATCAGCGGGTGGTTCCAGGGCGTGAGCTGGCCTACGACACCGAGGGGTACTCTGACCGTGTAGTTGAAGTGCGAGCTGCTGGTTGGAATCGTCGAGCCTTGAATCTTATCGCAGAAGCCTGCGAAGTACCTGAAGTAGCTCGCCACGACCTTCATCTGCGATGCGGTCTCCGAGATGGGCCGTCCGTTGGAAATGGACTCCAGGCGGCCCAGCTCATCCATGCGCCCCTCTATCAGGTCGGCGATGCGCCACAATATCCTGCCCCTTTCGCCTCCGTCCATGTCGGACCAGGGGCCATGGAGGAATGCGCGCTCGGCAGACGCGACGGCATCGGCGACGTCTTCGGGACCGGCGTTCGCCATGCGCGCAATCGACTCACCGGTGGCCGGGTTTTCTACCTCAAAGTATTCTCCACTACGGGCGGGCCGCCATTCGCCGTCAATCAGAAGATCGTACTGAATCGTTTGCACGCGGACCATACGGGACACCTCCACTTGAACTCTGACCATTATACTCCGATGAAACTTCCGGCCTAGAGCGGGTATCCAGCTCATCTGCCCGACTGGAACGCTTTGTTGACAGCAATAATCGCCCCTATTACACTCGTTCCCACGAGATGTGAATTCATTCACTATTTCTGAAAATTAGATCCAAAATCCAATTTTTGATGCATCGCGACAAAGGAGAATGAGATGCCCAAGATCGACGTGCTGTTGAATGGAAGCCCCCTGCGGACTACCGAAGGAGTGGTCGGATTCTGCTCCGTCGTGCTTATCGAGGGCCAGAAGCGGACCCTTGTGGACGTCGGCCACGTGGGGCGGCGCACCGCCCTCCTAGAGGCGCTGGAGCAGCGCGGACTGACGCCGCAGGACATCGACGTGACGATCATGAGCCACGCCCATTGGGACCACAGCCAAAACTACGACCTCTTCACCCACGCCCCCATGCTGGTCCATCCACACGAGAGGAAATACGCGCACCATCCTCACGTCAACGACTGGGCCACGCCGGCATGGACCGGCGCCATGATCGAGTTCCAGCCCGATATCCAGGAAGTCGACGAAGGCTACGAGATCGAGCCCGGCGTCCGGCTCCTGCACACACCCGGCCATTCTCCCGGAAGCCTGTCCGTAATGGTGGAGACCGACGACGGCCTCTGCGCCGTGACGGGCGACGTCTTGCACTACGCCAACGTCGCGTTGACGCGAAGGAATCCGCTCGTCTTCTGGAACGAAAAGCAGGCGACTCAGAGCATAGACCGCCTCGTTGGCGATGCGGATCTCATATACCCCGGACACGACAGGCCCTTCCGGGTGGTCAACGGCGAGATCGAGTATCTCTTTCCGATGAAGCTGACGATTACCGGCGTGAGTCCCGACGACCCCGGCGTGGCCTTTGAGACCGGCCCTCGTCCCGTCTGGATCATGCCCGGTGTCGAGGAGCAGACGATAGAGTCTCTTGGGTAATTCGAGGCGCGCTCGCCAGGCTGAGGAGTGCCCCAAGGGCCGAAATTTTAGAAGTGAGGTTGTATGGACGTTACGTTAACGAAGGACCAGAAGGATATCCTGGAAAAGGCGGAGTGGCTTGCGGAGGAGTGCCTGGGGCCTCGAGCGGCGGAGTACGACCGAGAGGCCAAGCACCCCATCGAGAGCTGGAAGGATGTGTGGAAGCAAGGCCTTCTGGGACTCGCCGTCCCAAAGGAGTATGGCGGGCTTGGCCTGGATATGCCCACATACGTCATGACGGTGGAAAGGCTGGCATACGGCTGCACGAGCACGGGAATGACCGTCCATATGCACTCCGTCGTTCAGCGCTACATCGACGGGCTCGCGACCCGGGAGCAAAAGCAGGTCTTCTATTCGGACGTAATCGAAAAGGGCAGGATGTTCGGGAGCTGGGGCAGCGAGCCGGAGCGACGCGGCGGCACAGGCGTCGGGGACACCGTCCTGGCGCCGAAGAACGGCGGCTACGAGCTAAACGGCAGAAAGCATTTTTGCACCATGGCCGGCGCCACTCACAGGAGCCTGGTCCACTGCACCATGGAAGGCTACGACAAGGTAAGCGGCTACATACTGGCCCTCGTGCCGGAGACGACGCCCGGCGTGAACATTGTTGGCGAGTGGGACACCATTGGCATGAGGGCGACGGTCAGTCCGGCGGTCCACTTCGAAAAATGCATGCTGACGGAAGAAGACGTGCTCGGAGAGCCGGGGAGGGGCGACAAGCTCGGCATCGGACAGGGATTTGGCCTCGGGTATTCAGCCGTCTTCATCGGCGCCGCGCAGAAGGCCCTGGACTTCGTGAAGGAGTACGCCAACACACACCAGTTCGATCCCGAACCCGTTCCGCTTTCCCACAGCCTCGTCGTACAGCGGCACGTCGCCGAGATGACCATGGCGCTGGAAGGCGCGAGGCTGGTGCTTTACAACGGCGCAAGCCAGTGGGAGAAATCCAATCCATATGAGCGGGCCGTATTAGGGGCAAGGGCAAAATACCTGGCGACCGAGGCGTCGCTCATGGTCACGTCCAAGGCGATTCAGACGGTTGGCGGACGCAGCGCCCATAGGAGCCTGCCGCTGGACCGAATATTTCGGGACATCCGTACATGTACGTTGATGCCGCCGAATCCGGACCGGGCAATGGAGATAATAGGCAGGGCGGAGCTGAACGTAGGCAGCGAGGGCGATGACATGCTCACCAGGCTGTCCCCGTACGTATCTTGAAGGCAATACTCAAACGGAAGCGAAGTCGTAGGGCACACCAGGTAAGATCGAAAGATAAAGGAGACGGCAGCCGTATATCCAAAACGCGGATCAACTTGGGAAGTGGTCTCCTCGGCCTCGTAAACGCCTATTTTCAGTAATAAATCGACCGGCCACCGCATTTGATTGTTGACAACATGTGACTGGGAAGTATATATTGCAAGCCATCCAAAATGCGTCGTTTCGCAGGTAATTCGGTGCGTCGACAGTTCCCGACCGAAAGTTAGGGTTTAGCACAGATATTGATTCACAAACGATCCGGATTCGATTGCACATGTGGCAAGTTTCACACTACCGAAAGGCACTCATGATCGTGTCACGCGATACAGCGCAAAATTTGGATCACACGTCCCTTAGATATTCCGTGGTCATCCCACCGGCACATGAAGATTTGGAGGTATAATCGTGATTCATCGCTCTAGTTGGAAGTCAAAATCGTGGGCTCTTGGCCCGCTGTTTTTGGTACTGGTGTTTGCGGTCGCTTGCTCATCGACCCCCGCAGCACCTGCGCCAGTGGCAGCGCCGGCCGGGCCGACCGCCGCGGAAATGCGGGCGCTAATGGAAGAGGCCATTACCGCCGCCGCACCGGACACCGCCAGCCCTGAAGATATCAGGGCCATGGTCGAGGCGGCCGTCAAAGGCGCAACGGCCTCACAAGTTACGGGAGCAGACATCGCAGACATCGAAGGGGTAGTGGCCGGAGCCGTTGCGGATGCGGTATCGAAGGCAGTGGCCGGACAGGCCGAGCCGCTTACCGAAGCGCAAGTCGCGAAGATCGTCGACGCCGCCGTTATGGCGATACCGACTGCGTCGCCCATAGAGATTATCAGAACCGTAATTGTG
>JADFQF010000302.1 GCA_022561955.1 Chloroflexota bacterium
AAGCAGGTCAAACCAAGCATTGGAGCCGCTTAGGGATGGGCTGCTGCTTATTTATATACGCGGTTGATGGAGCGACTAAAACTTTAATGCTCGGTCTCGGGGTGTATGGCATCTCGGATCGTTGGTCTTTCAAAGGGCTCAGTGAACTTATTTCAGAGAGCGTCTAGGGGGCACCGAGTGACCGATATGTTGTCCGAAAATTACGCCTCTACGGTTGGGGAATGGAAACCGTCCCTCAAGATCAAGCTGGCACTGATTTTTGGGTCCGTCATCCTGGCTTTTTTCGCCTTGGAGGTCGCAATTCGGACCTATGACTCACTTCAGCAGGGCAGAGGCTTCTTCGACAACGTGAGAAATCCCCTCATCCATGTTCGGGGCCAGTCACTTCCGTTTCGGGAATTCGGCTTCGACATGTACCAGGAAGTCGATGGCGTGAAGTACATCGTTTCTCGCCATGACGAGCTCTATCCCCTGGAAAAGCCTCCCGGAACATTTCGGATCGTCGCCTTCGGCGGGTCGACCACCGAAAATAACAAGGCTATGGCCGCTGCGGGCATCCACTATCCCAAGGTCCTCGAAGAAAAGCTAAAGGCCCGGCTGAATCGCGACGACATCGAAGTAATAAACATAGGCTTCGCCGCGTATTCGACCCCGCATGCCTTGATTCTGTCCGCCCTCGACGTCTCTTCATGGGAGCCCGACCTGCTGATCTTGAGCCACAACGTTAACGACCGAAGCGTGCAATACTGGCCCGATTTTCAATTCGACTATTCCAGCAAGTACTCTGACCCATTCTATACGCGCTCGGGCCAGACCGACCTTTTCACGCCGTGGAACGTCATGTTCCAGTGGTCGCAGCTCTACTGGTACGTGACCAATACAATGAGCGACTTCGTGAACAGGGATGCGTTGACGGTGAGACGCAGGGAGTACGGTAACGCGCCCGACCCCGTTGCCCTGGAGATCTACAGACGAAATCTGAGTTCTTTTACCGCCCTCGCGGAGTCCTACGGCGCCAAGGTACTATTTGCCAGCCAGGCCTATTCGACAGACGTCCAGTTCGAGTTTAATGAAAGGCCCAAATCTTATAATCGGGTCGTGACGTGGCCGCTCGAGGAAGAGTCGGCCGAACATCAGAGGATATTCAATGATGCGATGGAGGAGGTGGCCCTATCCTCCGAATCGTGGTTCATAGACAACTACGCCAACTTGGACGGACGCCCAGACTATTTTTTCGACCAGGTCCACTATACTCCTGAGGGAATCGAGGAGTTGGCACAGGGCTATGCGGACTTCATCGTGAAGAACAAGATAACTGAATAGACGGCAGCGGCCCTTCGCGGAAGCAGGCAGCTCGACGCCGGGCACCGGGAATGTTTTTGGGCCGGGCCGATGCGTATCTGAATTCGCGGTCGATGGGCCGACTAAAACTAATGTCGGTTGTACGAGGCAACTCTTCTGAAGGCAAAGACCATGGCGAGCTCAGTCTTGAAAATCAAAATAAGAGTCGGCAGGTTGCTTCGCCCATGAATGAAGTCCTGGGGCGTATCTTACTGGTAGTGACGGGCGTCGTGGTGTCCGTCGTGGTCTTGGAGGCGGGGCTGCGCGTCATAGACCGCGACCGCGACTCCTTCTATATGTGGCCGCCAAACCTGAACGTGTCCATGCAACCGGTGCCGGACGTTCTGCCGGGCATCGACGGACCGTCCCTCTTCTCCGTCAACTCCCAGGGCATAAGGGGTGACGAGCTAGGCGGGGACACCTCTTATCGCATTCTCGCGCTGGGGGGCAGCACAACCGAGAACGGCTTTCTCGATCAGAGTGAGACATGGCCTCAGCTTCTACAAAGGCAGCTGAACGAGCGATCGGACTCGCGCACCTGGGTTGGAAACGCAGGCAAAAGCGGCCTGAATTCGAGACATCACGTCGTGCAGATGCGCTACCTCCTGCCGGAGCTTGGCGAGATCAACGCCATCGTGATGATGGTGGGCATCAACGACCTGACGCTGCGCCTGGGACAGGACTCCGAATATGACGAGAGCTACTCTATAGGCGCCGGAGAGGAAGGCCGGTTGATTCGCCGTGCCTTCAGCGTATACCCCGTCGAATTCAACACCTCCTTTTACAAGAGGCTCGCACTCTGGGGAGTGGCCAAGAAACTCAAGGCCTTCACCTCTGCGGGTGACCAGAGTCAGGAGGAGCTGCAACGGAAGCACATCACCTGGAGAGCTAACCGGCAGCAGGCCTCGGGATTTCGTGACCGCCTGCCTGATATGGCGTCTGCGCTAGATGAATACGCCCAGAACCTGAGAGCCATCGCCGCGACGGCCGAAGAGCGTTCCGTCAGACTGATACTCCTCACACAGCCGGCGATGTGGCAATACGAGATATCGGAGAAACAGGACTCTCTGCTCTGGTTCGGTGGGATCGGCGATTTTCAGAACAAGGTTGGAGGCGAATACTACTCCGTGGCGGCCCTCTCTCAGGCATTGAGCATGTACAACGAGACCTTGCTGGACGTCTGTCGTGATACCGGCATTGAATGCATAGACGTAGCGTCCTCCATGCCCGGCGACGCCGGAAATTTCTACGACGACGTTCACTTTACCGAGAAGGGGGCGGAGTCTGTCGCCGGGGTTGTGGCCGAATACATGTCTCAAAACGTGCCACGCTCCGTACTGGGCGTCGCGAACGTGCGTCCCTGATCGTCGGCGCATGTGCCGATTAAGACGCATGGTCCGCATCCCGAAGACGCCCGCAAGGCAATCCGTCCGACGCGTTCACATTCTTCGGCGGTGCACGCGACTCGGCGGCGCATTGGCCGGGCGCTCAGAACTTTTTCGAACGGTGGACTGAAGAGTGAAAGCGCGGACTGCTCTGGTGATCGGGACCATTGCCCTGGCCATTATTGTCGTCCTTGTCGCAATTTTGGGGCTCATGGCCGTTCGCTCATCCAACCTCGATCCCAGCAATCCGATTGCCTCGGCGAAGAAGGTCTTGAGGCGAATCGAAGGGGCTGTCGCCCGCCGAGTTTCCTCTGACTCGGTACAGGAATCTGACGCAGGCCGGGCGTATCTGCGGCCCACGTATCTGGCGTCCATTGCCGACCGAGACTCTGAGGGACTCCCACCCAAAATCGCGAGAGTCACCTCCGATTTACCGGTATCGGCGGAGTC
>JADFQF010000303.1 GCA_022561955.1 Chloroflexota bacterium
GACATCGGCCGTAATCACGATATTGCCGTTGCGACTGACCAGCGGCAGGGTCTCGCCCAGGGACTCCGGCGTCGTGTGGAGCATGGCGTGTCCCAGACCGGTCGCGCCCCTGTTCCAGACATGACGACCGTCCGGCCCTCTGTAGGACATTACGTCGAGCATTCCCTCGAGCTCTTTAGGGCTCGCGGGCTGCCCGCTATGACGTACCAGACCGGCTATACCGCTCAAACTGCATCTCCTGCAAAAGTTGTCAGGAGCGTAAATTCAGGCAGCTCACTCATGGCTCCGCTTATGACTCTTCCCCGGCTTTCGACCCATGCGTGCGCCTTGAGCTCGCCAACGTCGTCCCTGGCGACCCCTAATTTCAGTGAAGTAGGCTCCCCGAAACGGTCGGACAAGGCCTGTGTGCAGATTGCCGTGGTCAGGCATGTTACCGCCCAGGGCATTCGACGCCCGGCCGCCCTGACCGCCCACTGCACCTTGACGAGCGCGTCGCCATCCGTCTGCACCTGCGACGGCCTCGGCCAAGAGATCAGCCGGAGTAGCCTCCTGGTGGAGCCGAACGAGAGTACCTCGAGGGATATGCGGCACACGGCGAGAGATACGGCGGCCCCCAGGAAGAGTGCCCGCTCCTCGTTTGTACGCCTCAGAGACCTCGACCGGCCCGTCATCATTTCGTCTCTACCAGTCCTTCGTTCGCCATAGCACAGATGAATGCGAGAAGGTCCTGCTCGCAGATGTCGGAATCAACATCAAATTCGCCCATGATCATGTTCCTGATCTCGTCGATTCGTCTCGGTTCCTGGATTAGGTTCCAGACCTTGTAACCCATGCCGTTGAGGCCGTAGTAGACCCAGTTGTCCATATTCAAGATCACGGCCTCTCCGGAGAGGTCGACGATCATCACATCCTTGGCCGTTACCGACATCGTGTCAGGCATCGAAATATTACCCAACTTTTCCCCTCACACATTATTTTCGACTGCCTACCTGCGGAATCCATTTATGCCGCCAGGCAACAGCCGAACCACCCACTGTATCCCTGAATCCGACCACTGGCTCGGAATAGCTCACCTTAACTGGAAATTAGGTGACGCGAATTAGCCACCCTAAGTACTTTTAGGCCGGAATCGACCCAATGATTGCACGAGGGCGTGAAAAAAGCGGGGAATAAGATGTGACAACAAGTGAAACGTGAGTGAATTTGCGATGTGTACGCATTTGATTCAGACGATCGGAGACGAGGGACAGTCAGTGTAGTTCTGACGCCAATTGCTCTAGCCGTCGGCTCCGAGCTTTCACTATTTGTCACCGTAAATACACCGTAAGGGGACAAATTTTTCGCCACGATTGTCGATGCGGAGGTTTAATGTTTGTTGTGCCGCCTATAACGGCGCTATCGTGGAATTTCATATAGTAATCGAGGCAAAAATGACTCAGACCGTTAGGACCGATGTCGCGTCCCCGGACGGCGTTATTGCGATTCGGGAGCTCGACCTGGCCGCACCCGGTTTCAGACATCTTATATCCACAGAGCAGGCTTCCAGGGAATGGATCGACTCAAACCTGTTCCCATTATGCGACTACCTCAGGTTAAGGGGAAAATACGATGACCTCCTGAGAGGCCGTTCCGTCTACTACCTCTTCTACGAGCCCAGCTTCCTCACCAGGACCTCGTTCGAAAGGGCGACCGAGCTTCTGGGCGGGCAGGCCTACCATACCGAGGATGCAACGCAGTTTTTCCCTATACACTCCGTAAGCCAGATTGATAACATTCTTAATATATTGGCGAGCCTGAGGTTTGACCTCGTCGTGCTCCGCTCCAGCGATTCAGGGGTCATGCAGGACGCCGAGCAGGCGAACGCGCTGCCGGTCATCAATGGCGGCAGTGCCGACGACCACCCGACGCAGGCCCTGGCCGACCTCTACACGATACATCGGGAGCTCGGCGGCATCGACGGATGCACGGTCGCCGTCGTAGGACGTCTAGAGCACCGAAACGTTAGCGCTCTGCTCATGGGGTTGGCAGCCTACGAGAACGTCAAGGTACTGCTGCTGCCCTCGAGTGGCAAGGTTTCCCCGGAAATCCGGTCTTACTGCGACGGGCGCGGGGTCCAGCTCATCGACGTCGATGCGATCGACGCTCTGGCGGAGGCGGATGCCGTGTATCTGAACGGCCCTAGGACAGTTGCCCATGCGCAGCTTCTCAAATCCAGGAACAGCCTCAATCTCAGAATCGACGAGTCTTTCATGAGCATGCTTCGGCCACACTGCGTGGTCATGGACCCTATGCAACGCAGCGGCGATTTCGAGGTCGAGGTGACCGATTCCCGATTGGCGTTTTACAGGCAGTCCGCTAACGCGCTCACTGTGCGGATGGCGGTGCTCCTGAACATGCTTGCGGTGGATCCGGGAAGCAACGGGGTTAACGATATCTAAGGAAAATCGAAAGTTTTCGAGGACTCGATAGAGGTTAGCAATAAACTACCCTCACGAAATTCGCCGCGCCTCGATATATAAGGGTATGGACAGAGACGACGGAGAGCGGGGCGAATCCGCCGAAAACGCGGCTTCTGCCGTATGAAACCAGGGTAAAAGTTTGATTCGGAAGTAAAGAGGAGTACGGAGTGGGCTTTCAGTTCGTTGAAACGAGCTCTTTGAAGCTAGACGGATATGCCGGGATAGCACCCCAAGAACAGCTAGAACGCATTCAGAGCCTCGGCCTGTCTCTGGATGGGGCGAGAGTCGTCCACCTTAATTCCACTGCCGTGGGTGGCGGCGTGGCGGAAATTCTCAAGAGTATGGTCCCGCTAATGGACGATTCGGGACCCGACGCCAGTTGGATGGTGCTCGAGGGTGCTCCCGAGTTCTTTGAGATAACCAAGCGACTTCACAACCTACTCCAGGGCGCGGAGGGCAGTCTCTCCAAGGAGGAGTATGACACCTACGTCGGCTACAACGAGAGGCTGGCGAAGTCGATCAAAGATAAGGGCGTCGAGGCGGACGTGTGGGTGCTCCACGACCCTCAGACGCTGCCCCTTGCCTCGTTCCTGCCCGAGGGCTCCAAGATTATCTGGGTCTGCCACATCGACCTTACCCTCCCGAACCGACAGGTAATCGACCAACTGTCGCCCCTCATGAAGAAGGCGGACAGGGTGGTGTTCTCGCTCCCT
>JADFQF010000304.1 GCA_022561955.1 Chloroflexota bacterium
GGGGTAGATCTCAGGGCCGATCTTGCTGCTGGTGGCGGCCAGAAGGGCGAGCAGGGTCACGTATTCCGTCAGATGGTCGCTTATGGTCCGGGCGGGCATGCTCATGGACGCGAGGCCTAGTTTTTCGGCCATCCTGTCCTGGGTTTCCAGGCCGAGCTCTCCCAGGGACGCCAGAGTGCCCGCGCCGCCTCCCAGCATGGCGACGAATACCCGGCCCTCGCAGCCTCGCAAGCGCTCCACATGACGGCACAGCTCGTCTATCCAGACGGCTACCTTGAAGCCAAAGGTGGCCGGAACGGCATGCTGGCCGTGGGTACGTCCGGGCAGCGCCATGTCCTTGGTCCGTTCGGCGAGGTCCGCCAGCTCCGTCAAGAGCTGCGCCAGCAGGCCCAGAAATATGCGGTGGGCCTTTTGGACCATCAAGAGCTTGCCCGTCTGGGTGATGTTCTGCGTCGTCGCGCCCCAGTGCACGTAGCCTCCGGCGTCGCCCTCGCAGACCTTGTCCAGCTCCCAGATCAGGGGCACGAGCGGATGACCCGTCCTCGCCAGGCCCTCTTTCATGGCGTCGATGTCGATGTTCGAAAGCTGGGCCTTTCTGGTGATCTCCTGGGCGGCGTACTCCGGAATTACGCCCAGCTCGGCCTGTGACTGCGCGAGGGCCGCCTCGACGTCCAGCCACGACTGGTACTTCGAATCGTCGCTGAACAGGGACCGTATTCCCGGGTCCGCAACCCTTAATGCCGTTGGTTCGCTCTGCAATGTAGCCCCCTCAGGCCTCTGTCGCGGCCCGTCGGCGGTATCGTAGCACAGGCGATATGAAAAGTTGGACAAGGTTGAGAATCTTTTTTTATTGATTTCAGAAAAGTGCCAAAGGTGCGGTGATCGAGAAAAAACGGTCTTCAACGACAGGAAGTTGAGTTGGAAGCGGTGGGATTACCGCGGTCACGAAGAGTGGCGACGCGAGGTCAAGAGGCGGCAGATCGAGGGCGATAAAACCGTCCCCCTTGTGAAGGGGGACTACAGGGGGTCTGCTCGGAGGGAGTCTAAGTACAAAATCGAGCTGAAGAATCTACCAGCCGATGGCGTAGCAGGCGCGGCGTGGGTCGCCCCCTGTGGCGAGCACTCCCGTCTCCGGGTCGCGGACCGCAATCGTAGCGCCCATGCCGCATGAGGCCGCCGTGACGATCTCGCGGTGTCCCAGACCTGTCAGGGCATCCCTCGTGCTGTCCGAGAAGCCCGCCTCCAGCGACACGCGGCCTGGATAGTAGACGTGGGGATAGAACGAGTTGGTCACGCCCTCCGTTGCGAACCTGGGCGCCTCGATGGCCTCCTGTGGGTTCATGTCGAAGACCAGGGCGTTCAGCATGAGCTGGATGTTTGCCTGGGCCTGATGGTCGCCGCCCGGGCATCCAACTGTCATGACGGGCACGCCGTTCTTGGACACAATGTAGTTAATCAGGGTCGTTCGTGGCCGTTTGCCGGGCTCCAGCCTGTTAGGATGCCCGTCGTTGAAGTTGAACATCTCGATTCGAGTGGAGGGGCTGCAGCCGAGGTCCGGGAAAAAGACGGACTTGGCGAACGAGCCGCCGCTGGGTGTCGCGCAGGCCATGTTGCCGTCGCGGTCTATGGCGGCGATGTGGGTCGTGCCGCCGTCGTCCCCAGACGCTCCGTCGCCGCCCGCGATTACCGGCATCTCCGTGGGCCGGCCTTCGAGCTTGGAGAACCGCCACGGGTCTCCGGCCGAGGGCAGCTCGACACGGGCCTTGGCCGCGTCGACAAGCTTGGCCCTCTCGGCCGCGTACTGCTTGCTCAGCAGGCCGTCGGTCGGCACCGTGACGAAATCGGGGTCGCCGTAATAGGCCTCGCGGTCGGCGAATGCGAGCTTGACGGCCTCCAGCACCGTGTGTATGTACTGAGGCGAGTTGTGGCCCATGGCCCTCAGGTCAAAGCCCTCCAGGATGTTCAGCGCCTGATGGACGACGATTCCTTGAGTCCAGGTGGACTGGCCGTGAATTTCGTGGCCCATGAAGGTCGTCTTGAGGGGTTCTTCGTACTTGGCCTCGAAGCCGGCCAGGTCCTCCATCGACATGATGCCGCCGACACGCTCGACGTTGTCGATGAGCATTCGAGCTATACTACCGCCGTAGAACTCGTCGCGGGCGGCCCTGACGCCGTTGGAGCGATGGCCCGCCGCAGCCGATTCGGCCTCGGCCATCTTCTTCAAAGTCGTGCCAAGGTTATTCTGAACGATGAGGCTTCCCGCGGAGAGGGGCTCGCCGTTTTCGAAGAAAATGTCCGTGCCCCCTGGCGGGAAGTGGTCGAACTGCTCCTTACTCGCCGGGGCCCGCAGGCGGCCGCGCATGTAATCGTACATGGGAATGCCGAATTGGGCGTAGTGGACGGCGGGCGCAAGCACCTCGCCCACGGTCTTCGTTCCGAACCGCTCCAGCATGGACAGATAGGCCGCCACGACGCCCGGCACGGTAAAGGACAGCGGAGCGTCGGGGCCGGGACCCGTCGGTATGTTTTCGAATCCCTTGGACCTGTAGAAATCCACGTTTGCCTTGCCCGGCGCGGTGCCCTGGCCGCTCAGGGACAGCATCTGTCCGCTCTCGGCGTGGTAGAGCATGAACACGCCTTCCGCGGTGAGGGAATAAGCGGCGATGGGCTCGATAACCGCGGCCGCGAACCCGGAGGCGACAACGGCGTCGAAGGCATTGCCTCCGCTCAACAGCATGCGCATGCCGGCCATCGACGTGAGGTAGTGGCCGCTGGAGATCACCCCCTGGGTGCCGTACACGACCGGCCTTCCCGTTTCCGGCCTCGACAGCTCGCTCTGCTCCAGCCTCGATGCGCTCTCTGAACTTGTCATTGTCGCTCTACCTCATACTCTGGTCGCTACTGACTTCCGGCGGCGCCGGACCTGGTCCAATACGCCTCCAGGTTGTCGGTGGGCTGCCATCCAAGGAGACGCTTGGCCTTTTCGTTGCTGAACTTGCCGTGAGGCAGGTCCGTGAATATGTTGAAGATCTCGCATCGGGACGGCAGGGTCTCCAGCTCGACTTCGAGGGCCGGGCCGAACGCCTCGCCGGCGTCCGTCCATGAGATATTGAAAGGCGTCAGGTCTTGCCCTGCCCGGGAGTCGTC
>JADFQF010000305.1 GCA_022561955.1 Chloroflexota bacterium
TTTCCAGTAAGGAAAAGGGGGAAATTGTATCTGAGGGACACCCTCAGACTCCCAGCAAAGGGGCTTGGCCCCTCTGCACTCCCCATTTTTCATCATCCTCCTAGATCTCTCGGCTTTCGAAGACGGCCCCAACCCAAGCTATCGCCATGAGACAGGCGTCGTCGGAACTCGATTCGCTAATTACCGTCCAGGTTGGGTGGCTAGGTAATCCGAGTACCTAATGCGACTAACGGGCATGAAATCATCAAGCGCTCCCCCCAGCGCCTCCACAATTGCCACACGTCAGTTGGCCCCGGCCGTTACCGGCGTCACGGAACGGACGTAGAGCCAGACCGCCTCGAGCTCATCGTCGGTCATCTTGCTGAAGCGGTCCCAGGGCATGTTTTCCTTATCGAGGCTGTTTCCCGCAGGGGTTACGCCGGTGCGCAGCGTGTTGATGAAGTCCTCTTCAGACCATGCTCCTAGTGCGCCGCCTTGCGTTATGTTTGGAGCACGTACGCCGGACCCGTCGGGAATCAAGGCGCCTCCCAGGTCCGGTCCATGGCAGAGCGCGCACATCATCGCGAGGTATTTGCCGTATTCCAGGGTAGCGCCGGGCTCGGGAGCAGGAGACCTTGGAGTCTCATAGTCGATAAGATTTGCCGGAAGCAGGGATTGATCAAATACAGTGATGATGCGCGCGATGATGCCTAGTCTGGTCTTCGGCACCTCGTTATCGACCGGAGGCACGCTCTTGAGGTAGGCGATCATCGCTCCCAGGTCTTCGTCCCCTATCTTGTTATACAGCTCTGAAGGCATGAACGGGATTGCCTTGCCGTCTCTACCGACCCCGTGACGTATGGCGCGAACGTAGTCGATGTCTGAAAGCTCGCCGCCGACGCCCCCGTTGCCTCTGGTCAGGTTCGCGGGCGCGAGCCTGCCGAACAGGGGGTCGTCCTCCAGTACCTGGCCTTCGAAGCTCTCGCCGTGGCACCGTTGGCAAAGGGCTATCGATTCTATGAAGTGCCGGCCGCGTTCCAGTCCTGCCTGGTCGGTGGGCACCGCGACGACGGCCGCCGAAACGTCGATGGTTCGGTTGGTCTTCATCCCCCCTATGCCTGAAAGAACGACAATTAGCAGGACGAGGATAGTGACTACGCCACCGACGGCCACCCCCACCCATTTGAGGTAGCGCATTTTGCTCAGCCTCCACATCTGCTGCAAAGGCGGTCGCCTATTTATTGAAAAGCGTAGGCGTTCAACCGCGCGTAAGGTCTCTTAGATCCACATCTAGGCGGTTCTAAGTATCGCTCGCGCCCGATAATTCAACAAGTAATGCCTCTCTGCAACAGCGCGGGTGCCGGCGTACGAATTCCCGTCAGTACCACTTCGACTTGTCGACGACGTTGTTCAGCGGCTCGTCGTTGAGAAAGCGCCGGGCGTTGTCCAGCACGATCTGAAACCTTCGCTCGGGGATGTTGTCGGCGTCCCTGACGGCGACGTGCGGAGTCATCAATACGTTGGGCAGGCCCCAGAGCTTATGACTCGCCGGCAAGGGCTCCTCCTCGAAGACATCCAGCCCGCAGCCGGCGATCACGCCGCCCTCGACGGCATCGGCCAGGTCGTCGATCTTGCACACCTTGCCGCGACCGACGTTGATGAAATACGCGGTGCTCTTCATCAGCTTGAATCGTCGTGCGTCGAATATCCCCTCCGTATCTGGGGTGTGCGGCACCGTCGTAATCACGAAGTCGGCAAGGGGCAGGACGTCATCGAGCTCCTCGGGGGTGTGGAACTCGACGTAGGGAAGCGGAAACTCGGGCCGAGGCTCGATGCCGATGACCTTCATGCCAAGCTCCATACACAGCCTCGCGGTCTCGTGGCCGATGCCGCCGACGCCGTTGATTAGCGCCGTGGCATCACCGAGGTACACGTACGGAGTCTTACGTGCGTCCTTGTCCCACACGCGGTCGCGCTGGGCATCCACGTACCAGGGCAGCCCGCGGGACAGGGCGAGCACAAACATCAGTATGTGGTGAGAGATGTGGTCGAAGTAGATCCCCCGAGGATTCGTGATCGTCAGCGGGTGGTCTACGAGCTCATCGTAGTAGTAGCCGAAGAAGGAGCCCGCATCGGGGTTGTGCAGCCACCGGAGCCTCCGTGCCTCCTTCAGGGCCTCGGGAGGCACCCAGCCGAAGGCCGCGTCCGCATCTCGGATCGCCTCCAGGGCCTCCGCGTCGTTATCCGGCGAGGAGACTTCGTATTCGGGAAGCGTATCCGACAGGCGCGCGGCGAACCACAGCCTGAGATCGTCCTGCGGGGGCATGAATACGAGCTTGGGAATTATTTCACCTCTTTCCGGAACGGGCGAATTTCTACGCGCTCACGATAGTTACGTCCGGTGACAGGGGGCCTGAAGTCCGTCCACGCGGAACGGTGTGCATTATATCCACTAGGCCGGGTGTTATCTAGCCCGGCGGCAAATTCCTGAAACTGTCGCCGTAGCTGAACGGGCTGGTCCGTCCATGCCGCGGCCTCGGACCGTAGGCTCTACCCCCAGGGCTCGTTCGTGTGCATGCGTAACCCTGGGTTCCCACCGAAATGGCCTCAGTGGGGGCCGGGTGACTCACCAGATGCGAAGCATCCTCCACCAGAAGGCTCCGGAGGCGTTGACGTGACAATGATAATATCCGGTGCGGGCGTGGAGGACTATCCCGCTACGACTACGGCCGTGTTGGTGGCCTCGGGCTCAACTGCGGATGTGGCCGTCCCCTGCGGAGTCGGCGCTTTTACATCCGCGGTCCCACTAAGCAAAACGGATTTTATGCGAGCCTTCGTGGGGCTGTCAAATTCCCTCGGCTACGCTCGATTGCGGTACATCCAGACGCATAATACCTCCAAACAAACTACTCGAAAAGGCTATAAACGACGATTTAGACGAGACCTCATGGACGAGTAGCTAACAGGACCTCTCGCGCAGCCTAGAGAAATTGTTGTAGCCTTAGTGACTATCTCAAAAAGGAGGACGCCTTGTTCCCGCCCACCCACCCTCTGGGGTTTTTGTTCCTGGGGGCACATCCCCCAGGCCCTCTGCCAGAGGAGGATAGCCCCCTCTGGACTCCCCATGACCATTTTGCGATAATTTCTTAGTAGTTGCGTGGTATC
>JADFQF010000306.1 GCA_022561955.1 Chloroflexota bacterium
GGCTCGTCGACATGGGCCAGGCCGGTGAGATCCAAGCCGTCGCCTTCCCTAGACCGGACCGCCTGGGGCGCGACGGCGAGATGGCCTTTTTCTACTACATGCACCTGCTCGAGCGCACTGGACGCCTGGAGGTCCGTTTCGCCGTCGACGACGTGCCCCCGGACTCCCCTTACCGCGAGGACCGGCTATTTAAGCTGGCATTCTCAGCCAAGGATTACGCCAAGAAACTCAGAAAGAATACCCTTGACGGAAGGAAACGCCGAGCGAAGGCCGGGAAGATGCCTACGGGGAATGTGCCATGGTGTTTCCGATACGAATCAAAAGCGATGTACGGCAACAGGGCATCCGAGAAGATAGCCAAGTGCCGGAACGCTGCGAATGGGTCCGAAAGTGGGTCCAGTGGCTTCTGGTAGAGAAAATACCGGCGCTCCAGGTATGCAAAAGAATGGATGAATCAGGGACCCCGACTCCGATGCTCCAGGCGGCGATCGACAGGCTCATGCAGAACGACCCTACTCTTTCGCCTGAGAGCGCCTTGGAGGCGGCTACGAAGGGTAAGAGAATCCCCAGATGGTCGCTGTCCACTATCAAACGAAACCTAACCAGCAAGGCGATGCTGGGGCAGTTCTGGGTCACGTGGAAAGATGACGATGGCGGCAGCGAGTCGGTGCTCGTGTACGAAGACCCCGACCTCGCCGTCATGACCGAGGCCGAGATCGCGGCGATAGAGGCGATACTCCTAGAGAACCGGGCCTTGTCAGTCCGGAACACGAAACGAGACTACACGCCGTTGAAGGGATTCGTTTATTGCCACTGCGGGCGCAAGGCGCAAGGTAGCTACGCCCATGACAGGCCATATTTCCGATGTGAAGGTTGTTACCTTCGAGACGACTGCAAGATTCACCAGACCAGCGCCCACGCCCTTTGGCAAGAGGCGCGGGAAATACTTGTCCCCATTGTAAAGGACCCTAAGACGTGGATCCCAGTCCTCTTCGAGCAGATGCAATCTGCCGAGAATAAACAGGCGTTGGGGAAACAGCG
Source organism: Chloroflexota bacterium (assembly GCA_022561955.1). The sequence continues at coordinate 1,042 of JADFQF010000306.1, forward strand.
GAGTGACATTCAGGAGGAGCTGCGCGTCCTTGACGACGGCCTCACGCGGGTCATTCGGATGTTTGAAATCCTGCCCAACTACGGGGAAGAGAAGCTACTCGACGAGGTAGCTAAAAATGAGAGCCGCACGAATCTCTTGAAGGCCGAGCTCGAGCAGGTTGAACAAGTGCTCCGGACCAGCGCCGAGGCAACAATACAGGCCGAAAAGTGGGAGGAAATCTGCCGCCGCTATTCTGATTCCGTGGACAATGCCGACGCCGATCAGTGGGTTGATCTGCTCCGAGACTTCGAGGTCCGAGTGGTCCTCGGGAAAGACGGCGATAACCGGATAAGGGTCGCTGAGCCCGCCGAGTTATCGGCGTCCACTCTTATGCGTCGTACTTGAAGCCCTGGACCCACTGGCCGTGGGGCATCGTGGCCGCCCGTTCTCGCAGCGCGTCCTGGACCTGGGCTACGCTGCGCCTGTCGCAATCGGCGGCCATGACGTGCCGGATGCCGCTGCTGAGCACGTGGATGTGCGCGTCGATGAAGCCCGGCAGCACCGTCTTGCCGCTCATGCCGAGGACCTCTGTGTCGGGCCCCACAAGGTCTGAGATATCGTCGTTGCCGCCCACGGCCAGGAACTTGCCGTCGCGCATGGCGATGGCCTGAGCCCTGGGGCGCGAGGTGTCGATGGTGATGACGTTGGCGTCGCGTATGACGGTGTCGGCGTAGATGGTGGGCATGGGGGCCTCCTGGGGATTAGGGTGTTGGGTACGGGGTGCCGGGCACAGGGCACTGGGTGTAGGGTACAGGGTTGAGTACTCAGTCGCCACCACGGGCAACGCCGGGCGTGCGGCCGTGACTTGACCCCCAAGAGGTCCGGCGATACACTCGCGGTCATCACAGCCGAGGAGATTGCATATGGCGCCGCGTTACGACGATGACTGGATCGCAAGCATGATGGACCTGGACAAGCGGGTAGGGGCGAGGTCGCCTGAGGATGTCTTGACCGGCGTCGGGCTCAAGAGCGGTAACACGGTTGTCGACCTGGGCTGCGGGCCCGGCCTCTTTTCGATAGCCGCGGCAAGCGTCGTTGGTCCGACGGGTGTGGTGTACGCGGTGGAGACCGAGCAGAAGATGCTGGACGTCGTCGATCAGAAGGCCTCCGAGCTGGGTCTGGAAAACATCAAGTGCTGCATGAGCGCGGGCGACAGGTTGCCGCTGGACGACGCTATATCCGACTTTACGATCGCGGCGCTGGTGGTCCACTTTCGCGACGGCTTTGAGGCCAGGGTGGATATGGCAAGGGACATCGCGCGCGTGACCAAGCCCGACGGCCGTGTCCTGTTGATCGAATGGACAACAGAGTCCGAAGAGGGCGGCCACCACCGGATTTCACAGCAGGAGGCGCCGGCGATATTGAAAGAGGCAGGGCTATCGCCCGGCGAGCCCGAGCCCCTAGGCGACGGCCAGTACATGATCTTGGCCAGGCGAAGCTGAAGGCCAAGAAAAATACGAGATGCGTCAGGGAATCAAGGCCGCTAGAGCGTGATGATGCCGCTGCGGCGGGAGTAGATGTAGATCTTGTGGCCCTCGGAGCAGATGCAGGTCTGGACGTCCTCTTTTTCCAACGGACCCATCTCCTCTTCCATGTTGAGGTAGGGTATGGGAGATACGACGACCATGATCTGGTCGCTGGGGATGGCTGCCGCGGCCAGACTGCCGCACTCGGGGCAGTCCACTAGCTGTATTGTCGGTTCGAATTCCATTACTGGACCATCATACCAGTATTCCCCTTGACCGTCTTCGCGCGCGACTGAGAGTTTTGACGCAGTTCAGAAGACGGCTTGCGGCTTCTTCGATTCTGCCCCGCCCCATAGTTGTGCCCGCCCGGCCCGCCCCGCGCTCTGCGCGAAAGATGAACCGCCCCGCCGACTAGACGCGTCGCGATAGGCAACACGGACGTCGGTGTAATAATAGGCAGCATGCATGCCGATGCGAGTTTGGTATCTTCCCAACCCCCAACCCCTAGACCCCACAGTTGTGCTCGCCCGGCCCGCCCCGCGCTTCGCGTGCTACGGAGAGTTTTGACGCAGTTTAGAAGACGGCTTGCG
>JADFQF010000307.1 GCA_022561955.1 Chloroflexota bacterium
TGATGCGAGTGCAGACCGCAAGGACCTGCGAATATACACGGGAGGGCCGGGCCGAACATGCTGGACATCATCAGGGACCGTAATCCGCTGCTGGTCAAGGCCGCCGTCGAGCTGCATCAGAGCGGCGAAATTCCTCCCAACACGTATGTCGTGGACCTGGACCGCGTGCGGGAAAACGCAAAGCAGGTCAAAGAACGCGCCGACAGGCTTGGCTTGCGGATTTACGTCATGACGAAGCAGTGGAATCGGAACCCGTCCATAAGCAAGGCGGTGGCCGAGGAGGGCCTGGACGAGTTCGTCGCGGTCGATATCGAGGGCGCTCGCGACCTTCATCGGTCGGGCTTCAAGATCGGCCACGTTGGACACCTCGTGCAGGTCCCCGCCATTCATACTGAAGAGGTCCTCAATATGGAGCCCGAGGTCTGGACCGTCTACGGCTACGACAACGCTGAAACGGTCTCGGAGAGCGCACGGAGGCTGGGCGTCGAGCAGGACCTGTTGCTGAAGGTCGTAGGCCCGGAGGACCTCGCCTTCATAGCGCAGGAGGGAGGCATCCCTCTCGACGAGATCGTGGAGGTGGGAAGGCGAATCAACGCACTTCCAGCGGTGCGAGTGGTCGGCACGACCGGATTTCCCTGCCTGGCCTTCGACTTTGAGTCACTAAAGGTCGAGCCTCTGCCCAATATGTCGTCAATTGTGGTGGCCGCCAGGCGGCTCGAAAAGGATCTTGGCGTCGCGATGATGCAGGTCAACAGCCCGGGGACTTCGTCTTGCTCGTCCATGGAGCTGGTCAGCGAGTGCGGTGGCACCGACATCGAGCCCGGCAGCAGCCTGTGGGGGATGGCTCCGCAGCAGCTCTTCGGCGACGATGTCGGAACGCCGGCGCAGGTGTACGTGACCGAGGTGTCACACTACGACGGAGACAGGGCCTGCGTCCTTGGCGGCGGCTTCTACACGGACGGCCGGGGAGAGCAGTGGGAGATCAAGGAGGCATTTGTCGGCCGGTCTGCCGATGCCATCCTCGATCACAGGGTGAGGGCCGAGCTCCCTCCGCCCAACCGAATCGATTACTACACCTGGATCTATCCAGAGGCCCGGGAATCCGTGAAGACCGGCGACACCACGATCTACTTCTTCAGGCCTCAGGTCTTCAACACGAGGTCGGCCAACATCGCCACGGTCAGCGGCATAAGCAAGGATTCGCCAAAGGTGGAGGCCGTCTACGACAAGGCCAATCGCCTCTCATCCGGCTGAGGTGAACTGCCGTCGATTGCACGCCTGCGTGCCGGATGATACGGGTGGATTGCGAGTCCTGAACAAGAACGGTTCCCCATAACAGCCGCAGAGGTAGAGCAACCTTCCTTGACACTCCCCTCGGCGCTGCACTAACCTGTTTTATGGTTAATATCAACATAATATTAATGGCTGTGACGGAGACCAGTACCCGGAGTCAGAGCTCTCAGCGAGTCTGAAACGGTGGAAGCAGACGAGTTTCGCTCCAGTGAATATCCCTCCCGAGCCTCGGCCCGAAATTTTCTTAGCCATAAAGGGCAATTCGGGGCTCTTCTGACCGTCCCCAAATTTTGGGGACGTGATAGGAAGGGCTTCCAAGAGGAGTAGGCGCCGACGGCCCTGCCCGCCGTTATACGGGCAAGTCGACGAATCCTGCCGCGAGGTGGGATCATCGGACTTACGAGTGCCTCGGCTGGTAATTGCGTCGGGGAACTAGGGTGGTACCGCGGGATTCTTTTAGGCTTTTATCCCGTCCCTATACTATATAGGGGCGGGATTTTTTGGTTTTACAGGCAATTGGTTACCGTGATGATTCCGCGTGATGCAGACTGAGAAGGGCAATCACAAGCTCTTGAGCAATTTAGCTATGAAAAGTCACTGGACGCACAAGCTCTTCGTCGAGAACGCCGAGTTGTATCTCCCGTTCCTGGAGCAGGCGAAGGAAAGCGCCATGGACGAGACGAACGCCCTGTCTCGGATATTCGACGAAAACGACGTGCCCGGAGACGGCTCCGTGCTGGACATGGCCTGCGGCATAGGGCGGCACAGCGTACCCATTGCCGGTCTTGGTTATCGGGTCACGGGCGTCGATATATCGCCGCTGTACGTCGAGAAGGCCAGGGAATATGCGGCCAGAGAGGGCGTCGATGCCTTGTTCGTGGAAGGCGACATGCTGGACGTACCCGGCTCGCTGGAGAAGCAAGCGCCCTTCGACGCCGTCATAAGCATGTTCACCTCCCACAGCTATTATGGCAGGGAGGGTGACCTTCGGACCTTCAGCCGGCTGCGGCGCTTGGCCTCGGAGAAAGGCCTGCTGGTGCTGCTGACAGCCAACGGGGACTGGATCAGGAGAAATTTCCAGGAAGAGGGGCTGGAGACGGCGACGCCCATGCGAATCCTTCAGCAGCGGCGACTGGATGAGTCGAGCTCGACTCTATTCAACACCTGGCATTTCTTCGAAGGCCAGGAGGCCGACATGAAGCACAGGCTGACCCTGGACATGGACCACCGGCTGTACGGCATCGACGAGCTTGCCGAGCTTCTGGAGGAGGTCGGGTGGCGGTTCTTGTATGGCCTCGGCAGGGAGCCCGGCGACGAGTTTCGGCTTGGCCCGCTGGGCGAGGACTGCAACGCCATGTGGCTGGTGGCGCGGGCGTGAAGCATAACGTCGTACCTCTCCCCTCGGTCCCCTCTCCGTCGACGGAGAGGGGAGGCACTCAGTCTGACGTCGTTTTTAAGAGGAGTAGGGGTGAGGTTTTCCCCCGGCATATTAGTAAGGTCCGCCGAAACCTAGCTCGCCCCCATCTGCTGACGCAGGCCAAGGCGGTCGGGAATTCGCCAGTTCTCGACGATCTTGCCGTGCTCGAACCGCGCGATGGTGATCTGACTCTACGTCACTTGCCTGTTGGTCGCTGGAACGCCTCGGTAATCTCCCTTATGCGTCCCGCAGAGTGTGAGATAGGTGACCACGTTGTCGCCGTCGGCCACCTGCTTGTCGATAGTGGCGCGCAGGTCTGGGAAGGCGCCGCGACGCATCAGTATAGGCTCTTTTATCTCCTCGTGGCCTCGCAGGTCGCCGTTGGGCGTATGGCTCACGGCATCGGGCGCGAAGACCTCGTCAA
>JADFQF010000308.1 GCA_022561955.1 Chloroflexota bacterium
CATTTTGGACGCCAATCTCTGCCGACCTACGTCCCCGGGCACAGGCTCAACTCAGGCGTCACGGGCACGATGGGCGTAGGCCTCCCCTACGGCATCGGTGCGCAGATCGCCAAGCCCGACAAACAGGTCCTCGTGTTGCACGGCGACGGCTCCATGGGCCTGAACGCCATGGAGATCGACACTTGCGTCCGCTTCAATCTGCCGGTCGTCACGGTGATAAGCAACAACGCGGGTTGGACGGCTCGGACACCCGACCACCGCAAGCCGGGCAGGGAGCTCGGCTTCACCAACTTCGATGGGATGGCCCGGGAGCTGGGGGCATACGGCGAGAGGGTAGAGGACCCCAACGAGATTCGACCCGCGCTGGAACGCGCATTCGCCAGCGGCAAGCCTGCGGTGGTCAACGTCATCGTGGAGCCTACGGCGGCGGGTGTGTCCCGCGCGTGGGGCGGCTCCCGCATGGAGTGAGCGGACGATCTTCGTTCGCGGCGGTCAAAGTGAATTGGATAGGAGCTCCCCCGCGGATTGCGGTAATGTTATCTAAAAACCTGTTGAATGTCGTCTGCGTCCTGTATAATAGCTCTCTGTTCCAAGTAGGCCTCGTGGCCAAGCTCACCACATGGAGGGTAGGTGATTGAATGCACCCACAAATGCACTAGGGACTCATCTTCTGTTAGACCTGAAGAACTGTAAATCGGAGCTCCTCGACGATCTTGAGTTCATCAGGAAGGCGATGATGAGCGCGGCGGACGAAGCGGGAGCGACCATAGTAGGAGAGACTTTCCACAAGTTCTCCCCGATGGGCGTAACGGGAATCATCGCGATAGCAGAATCCCATCTCTGTATACACACGTGGCCTGAATACGGGTACGCTGCGGTGGATATATTCACCTGCGGCGAGGAATTCAAGCCGTACGGGGCGGCGGACCTTCTCATCGAAAGTCTTCAGTGCGAGGGACCGGCCATTACGGAAGTAAAGCGTGGTGTGATAGCGGACCTGTCTCCGACGGCCGTATAGAGATCCGGCGTTTTCTTGACCGCGCATCATCTCCGACGGCGACGGTTCTCTTTTTCTCGACCCAGCCACACCAGTATCTTGAAAGGCCCCCGATGACCGCCCTAAATGAAGGCAACTGGCACAACGAGTTCATTACACCCGACTTCGTTCAGTCGGAGCGGGTGAAGGAAGTATTTTACAGCGGCAGGACGAAGTACCAGGACGTCGTTGTTCTGGATGGAGCCTGTTTCGGGCGCAGCCTGGTCCTCGACGGCAAGACCCAGTCCACGGAGCTGGACGAGTTCGTTTACCATGAGGCGCTGGTGCATCCCAGCATGGTCGCGCATGAGGGGCCCGAGACCGTGTTCGTCGCGGGCGGCGGCGAGGGCGCCACGATAAGGGAGGTGCTTTCCCACAAGACGGTCAAGAAGGTGGTGATGGTGGACATCGACCGGGAGGTCGTCGAGCTCTGCCGCAAGTATCTGACGAATCACCATCGAGGCTCCTTCGACGACGAGCGCCTCACCCTCATCCACGACGATGCGCTGGCTTACCTGGAGAGCACCGACGAGCGCTTCGACGTCGCCATAATCGACGTGCCCGACCCCCTGGAAGCGGGACCGGCCTACATGCTCTTCACCCAGGAGTTTTATCGACTTCTTTCCTCCCGGCTTACGGCGAACGGTCTGATGGTCGCTCAGTCCGGCCCGACTGGCCCGTCCTTCTACGAGCAGTGCTTCTCCGCCGTTGCCGGCACGGTGGGCTCCGTGTTTCCGCGGGCCTATCTGTACGAGGCCTTCATCCCGTCCTTCGGCTCGACCTGGGGCTTCGTCATAGGCTCCCTCGGACCCGATCCGAATTCGATGACCGTCGTTGATATCGACGAACGTATCGCATCGCGAATCGGCGATGAGCTGCGGTTCTACGACGGCGTGACTCAGCAGGGCATGTTCGGCGTGCCCAAGTTCCTCAGGCAGGCCGTTGCCCGGGAGAAGAGAGTCATCACGGAGGCCGACCCGCTTTTCGTGGTTTGAAGTTATAATCCTCTCCGTTTTTGCCTTCTTGAAACCCGCTATTCGACGACCGACTCTCCGACCTGAGATCAGCCTATTTGCCGTTGATATCGGTCAGGCGGAAATGGCAGCACCGGCCTTTTAGCGGCGTCGAGGTGCTATAATCTCACCGAGGCACAGATGACGACAAAACTCCTGGAAGGTCTGAATTCCAAGCAGCGCGAAGCCGTTGAGACCATAGAGGGCCCCCTGCTTATTATCGCGGGCCCGGGCAGCGGCAAGACCAGAGTAATTACCCATCGAATCGCATATCTCGCCCGAGTCGTGGGCGTGTCGCCTTACCGGATTGCCGCAGTCGCATTCACCAACAAGGCCGCGCGGGAGATGCGTCAACGACTGGCGCCAATGGTCGGCCCGGCCATGGAGCACCTAACGGTCGGGACCTTCCACGCCTTCTGCGCGAACATTCTTCGCAGGGAAGGCCAACACATCGGTCTCGACTCCAACTTCGTGATTTACGACGACTCGGACCAGATGTCCCTCATGAAGCGCACGATGAGCGAGCTGGACATCGACGCCAAGCAGATCGCCCCTCGTTCGATCCTCTCACGGATTTCCGGCGCGAAAAGCCAGCTGCTTACCTCTGAGGGACTGGCCATGCAGTCGGCCAGCTATTTCGACGAGATCGTCGTCAGGGCCTACGAGCACTACGACGCGCTGCTGGAGCAGAGCGATGTGGTGAGTTTGCACTGTCCGCTTACCCCTGAGAATACCGGGTTCGTTAACGCGGCTCGGCTGAAGATGATGAAGAAATCTGCGTGGCTGATCAATACCAGCCGGGGGCCGCTGGTGAATGAAGCGGACCTGGCGGAGGCGCTCAATAGCGATGAGATCGCGGGGGCGGGGTTGGATGTGCTGGCGGTCGAGCCGCCAGGTGCGGATAATCCGCTTTTGACGGCTCAGCCACCGGTCCGGTACACTGGCTGGGCCCGCCAAGGGCCACCGGAGCGAATCAGTGCAACGACAGATGAGCGTAAAACCCATCCGCCTGGACCTGTACCGCACGGCGATCCCGATGCGTGGATTCCAGCATGCCGCCGCCTCGCGGAACGTGTCCGAGGCGG
>JADFQF010000309.1 GCA_022561955.1 Chloroflexota bacterium
GACCCCCCAGGGGCGAGACTTGCTGCTCACCGACACGGTGGGCTTCATCCAGAAGCTGCCGACCGTGGTCGTCGCGGCCTTCAGGGCCACGCTGGAGGAGGCCCAGGAGTCTACTCTTATACTGCACGTGCTCGACATCACCCACGCAAACGCCGCCGAGCACGCAGAGGTAGTCGAGCAGATACTCGGCGAGCTTGGGCTTATCGACAAGCCCAGGATACTGGTGCTCAACAAGATCGACCTCTTGGAGCCACTGGAAGGGGCGGATTCCCAGGAATCCCTCCAGGGAATGGCGTCTCAAAATCAGAGGGTGGTATTCACCTCGGCCCAGACCGGGGAAGGAATGGACCGACTGCTGGCCGAGATCGATGCGCTGCTGTCTGAGTTGGGCGTGGAATCGAGGTCTTCGGTCGAAGGCTGGGAGGAGTTCGTCCACCGGCCGGGCTGATCCTAATTCGGATGGGTGTCGTCTGACAGGGAAGCGGCTCCAAATATGCGCGGGCCGATGTTCGCACTATATATCTTATGTAAATAATAGGCATGGATCCGCCTGCCCTTCAGCGCCGGTAACTAGGCAAGTTTACATAATAAGAGTATAGCGAATATCGAACGTTAGCTACGTTCAGGCAACGACCCTGATGATTCCCGCCTTGTGGAGCGCCATTACAAGGTCCAGACCCGAGTCCGCAATTCTCGATCTGTCGTAAGTGACCGAGGCAACTGCCTCGTAGCCCGCCGGCGTCGATGCACCGTCGACATACAGAAGGACTTTCTCCCCATACAAGACCGAGGCTGCGCCAATGTGGAACAGGAGGTCTTGATTGCCTTCCGGGGCTGCTCCCGCATCGGATAGTCGGCGATCGTCGAGAACGAATACCGCTGCCGTGCAGCTCTTCATCTCCTGGGCCACACGATCCGAGACCGGCTGGCCTTCCCGATATGACAGCTCTGAGGAGCTGATTTGGACCCGGAACTGGTCCAGAAGCGATAACAGATACTCGGCGGCTTCGGAATGCGCGCCATGGCATACAAATACCCTACCCGCCGGCGCTTGACTTATCGTTTCATTTTGGATTATCGGCAAAGGGTCTGGGGGTCTGGCCGTGCCTGCACCAGCCCGTTCACGCGTCGTATCGGTCGTCGGGACGGTCGCGGTGCCCAGATCCACCACGAGACCATCTTGAGATTCACGCAGCACGCCGGAGTAGAGGCCATTGTCCTTGATGATCTGCAGGCATTCCGAGGTGAGCTCCTGGCTGACCTCCAGCTCCCTCTGAAGCAGATTCCTGGCATAGGTATCGTCCGGGAGTCGCTTGCCGTCGAGGAGGCCGTAGAAGCGGGAGAATATGTCTGGATGCGTCGATGCCTCGACCAGGGCCCTGATCCGCTCCTCCTCGCCTCTGGGAACGACAATCGCCTCACCAAGCGGTGTGAGGCTGATGGTCCTGTCGGCATAGCCTCCCTGGGTGAGGCCGTACTTGGCCGACGAGTTCAGGCGCATCGTGAAGGCGCTGCTGGACGGCGTCGTGCCCAGGGCCCCGGCCAGGTGTTCCCGATCGAACGGAAGGCCGGAATTTACGTTTTGGATTGCTTCCGGGACGCCAAGGGCGCCCTCGAGCGTGTGCGTGGGGTACGGGCGTGTGAGCCTCGTACGCTTGGACTTTGAACTTTTCTCATTCATATTGTTTCGCTCTTTCAAGAGTCCCGCGACACTGCTAGTTCCGTCTCAGCTACAAATTCTCTCATCGTGTTCAGATGAAGTTTTCGGCAGCAATCCGTTGAGTAAATTCAGTTAGGTATGGAGCGTCGCCATATAACGGTCTCTTTTTCTCAGAATTATGATGAGCTCGGAAATAAAACGTGAAAAAGGCTATCCTATAGATCATGATCATAGCCCACAGAATGGGTATTCTGAAAAGCAGCGACCATATTCTATTAGATTAGGACGGCAACGCCAAGTCTTCTTTTCACCGCGTTTCTGGACCGGAGAGGGGCTTTTCAAATTGTTTTCACACCGTTGAAAAAACGGTGCATACCCAGCGTTTTTCTGAAACCCATCCCCTGCGGCGAGCATCGAAGTCTTTTTAATGGCCCTTCAACTAGAGCCCTCGACGGTCATCGGTGATAAAATACGGAATGTTCTGAACTGCCCATGCGATCGAAAGGTGTTGATGTTGCCTATCCAGCGTAAATTCAGGCACGTGCTCGTAGGTGCCGCCCTGGCTATCCTCCTGCTGGCGGCCTGCAAGACCAGCCCGGAGGCCGAGACCTCCAGCAACGTCGCTCAGAGCGAGCCCCAGGCCGCGCCCGCGGCTCAGAGCCAGGCAGTTGACGCACCCGAGTCTCCTCAGATCGTGCCGCTGGACGAGCCCCTGGAAGCTCCCGCAGGAGTTCCGGAAGAGTTGGCGGTCGTATGGGAGGTATGGAAACTGCTGACGTCCGAGCACGTCGACCGCTCCAACCTGGAGCCTGAGGCCTTTACGGAGGCCGCGATACGAGGAATGCTACAGGCGTTGGGAGACCCGCACACCAACTACGTGCGGCCCGAGGCTTTCAGCATCGAAAACGAGGACCTGCTTGGCAGGTTCGAAGGCATCGGCGCAAACGTCTCGATGAGGGCCGACGGGAGGCTGGTGATCGTTGCCCCCATCGAGGGTAGCCCGGCGGACCAGGCCGGTATTCGTCCGGGAGACGTGATCCTGGAGGTGGACGACGAAGATATCCTGGGCCTGAGCCTTCTCGAGGCCGTCAACAAGATCAGAGGGCCTCGGGGCACTAAGGTAAAGCTCCTCGTCATGCACATCGCCGAAATTGACTCGGTGATCATCGTCGTCGAGCGCGGCATCATTCCCCTGGAGAGCGTGCTGTTGCGCAGCGAGCCCGGCGACAGGCTGGCGCACATACGGATCACCAACTTCTTTACCGACACCGCGGACAAGCTATCCAAAACGATAAACGAGGTGGCGGAAGGCGGAGCCGAGGGAATTCTCATCGATGTTCGCGACAACCCCGGCGGGCTGCTGAGCTCTGTAGTAGACGTCACGAGCCTCTTCATAGATGATGGTCTGGTGCTCTACGAAGTAGATGGCGAGGGTCGCAGGACGAACTGGGAGGTGCGCCGGAA
>JADFQF010000310.1 GCA_022561955.1 Chloroflexota bacterium
CTCGACGACTCCCCCGCAATACTTGACCTCGGGCATGATTATCGACACCGCATTCCGCCTTATCAGACCGTCGAAGAAAGTCTTGCCGTAGCCGCTCTCGCCGCCGGCCACGGGCATGGAGACTTTTTCGGCGATGCTAGACAGCGCAGATGGGTCTTCAGTCGGGGAGACCGGCTCTTCGAACCAGCCGATGTCCAATTTCGCAAGCTCGGCCGCGACGAGAGGCGCCGTATGCACCTCGAAACGGCTGTGGCAGTCCACGAGCAACCCGACGTCCGGTCCGACCGCCTCGCGAATCGCGGCCACTCTCTCTATTCCTGGGCCCGCCGTCTCGAGTATAGCTTCCACAGACGATGGCGGCGATGCCTCGTCGAAAGGGGCACATTTTACGATGTTGAACCCTCGTTGCACGGCGAGCTGCGCGGCGTCCGCAAAGGCCCTGGGAGACCGATCCCTGGTGAGAAGGTGCCGGTTGATATTGGCGTAAAGCGGTATGCTTTCGACGTCTTCGCCGCCGAGAAACCTCGTCAACGACTGGCCTGACCTCGTGGCCTGTAGCTGTGCCGTCGCCGTTCTCAGCGCGGAGACGGCCGTTTCCAGGGCCCGCTTTCCCGTTACATCGACCTCGGTCAGGCCCAGGCACGGCAACACGTCGGCTTCGCTGGAGAGCTCGCGGGCCGATAACGTCGTCACGGCCTCTAACAGCGTCGCGACGACGGCTTTCGTATTGTCTCCGCTCGTAATCTCGACCAACGTTTCGAGTCCGCCGGCATCGCGGAATCCGGCAAACGTCCATGTCGTCCGCGCCGTCACCTCCACGGCCGCGAACGATACGCTTTCAATTCTGACGGTCTCGCTCAAATCGCCTGACCCCGGAGGCCTTCAGGTCACGAAGGCGAATACTCACCCAGGAACTTCAGGGTACGAATATAGGAATCCCTCGACCCGTTCGCCATGACGACGCTGGCAAGCACCTCCGTGGCACCCCAGTCGAAGATGGAGTCGAGCCTGTCCGCCACCGCCGCCTCGTCTCCGGATATCAGCACGGCATCCAGTATCTCGTTCGTCCAGCCGTCGGTCTCCGATGATGGAAATCCCGCCGAAGCAAACATTCTGGCGTAGAAGGGAGTTCTGGGGAAGTATCCAAGCTGTTGGCGCACACCGTCTCTCGCGGCCTCTAGGTCCTCATCCACGCAGACGGGCGCGTGGACGATCAGGGAGGGTGTCTGTCTGCCGGCGGCCTCCGCACCCTTCCGCAGGGCCGGCAGGGCCACGTCCCTGACGTAGAAGTGGGGACAGACCCAGCTGATGGCGCCGTCGGCGAGCTCACCGCAGATCTCGTAGGACCTGGACCTGAGCGCCGACGCAAAGACCGGAACGTCCACAGGCTCCGGCATAGTAGCGGCGGCGGTGATCTGGCTCCCCTTGAACTCGACGTTCCCGCCGTGCAATAGCGCCTTCAATACCTGCAGGTACTCTCTCAGATGAGTCAACGGGGCATCAAAGTCCGCCCCGAAAGTCTGCTGCATCCCCTGCCTGTGGCCAGGTCCGACGCCCAGTCGAAAGCGGCCGGGGGCGAGGTTGGCGATGGTCGCGGCCTGCCTCGCCGTTGTGACGGGGTGGCGCGACCATGTCTGCATTATCGAGGTGCCCAACTTTATGCTGTCCGTCTGCGCGGCCGCGGCGGCCAGGATGCTCAACGAATCGCCGGCGTCTCCTCCCGACGTCATCCATGCGGCCTTGACACCAATCGACTCGGCTTCGCGTATATTCGCCAACGTCTCAGACGCACTCGGCGCGGCTACCGAAATACCTACTAGTTTTTCCGTCATCGCTGTCACCTCCTGAGGAAAGTGATTCGCAGGCTTGCAGTATATCATGGCCCTGCGTGCCTTGGTCATCGGTCTCGCTGGATTCTGTCCGCTCAATGCAGCCTTGGCATAAACCCCCTCAGATGATAAACTTACATGTAATTCTTTAAGAGGGTCCAATATGGACGGCCTGATAGAACACGAGAAGCTGGAAAACACATTCCCGACCATGATTGTGGCGTTTGCGGGCTGGCCGGATGCTGCGGAGGCCGCGACCAGGGCGATCCGTTACCTGGTGCGAAAGCTGCCCGCGAAGAAGTTTGCCGAGATAGACCCCGAAGACTTCTACGACTTTACGACCGTGAGGCCGCACACCCGCGTCAATCGCAAGGGCGACCGAATCATGAGGTGGCCGCGCAACGACCTCTACTACTTCGAGTCCGAAGAGGAGAAGCGTAGAGTTCTTCTCTTTGTCGGCACCGAGCCAAACCTGAAGTGGAGAGCGTACTCAAACATTCTGACGACCGTTGCCCATGATCACGGTGTGAAGCTCATCATATCCCTCGGTGCGCTACTCGACGCGGTCCCTCACACCAGGGACCCCAGAATCACCGGCAGGGCCAGCTCCGACGAGCTGACACAGAAGGCCGAGTGGCTGGGCATTCGAAACTCCGGCTACCAGGGGCCGACAGGCATCCACACGGCCTTCATGGATGCTTGCACGAAGCTGCATATTCCTCACGCCAGCATATGGGGGCACTGCCCGCACTACGTACAGACGTCTCCGGACCCCAAGGTGAGCCACGCCTTGCTTACCAGGCTCCGAAGCCTCGTGGATGTGGACGTCGATCTGGACGAGCTGCGCATTGCGGCCGACACCTACCAGACCGAGGTAGACAAGATCATCTCCAAGCAGCCGGACGTAACCTCCTATGTCAGCCGTCTCGAACAGCGCTACGATGCGGCCCACGCCAGCACTGAGGAGATTCCCAGCCCCGACACGATGGTCCGAGAGCTGGAGGACTTTCTCAGAAGCCAGCGACAGAATACGGAAAACACGGAAGACTCCTGATCGAAAGACCGCCCCGTCCACTGTCATCGACTGTCGCCCCACGACCGGCGCCGTGCGCGCAAATAGGCACGCTTCGTTTCACTTGCCGGAAAACGCATCATCGGAGGACCCTCTATGACCGTCGCCCCTAAAGAAGCCTGGGCGGAGCTCGGCGGACTGCGCTTTCACTACCGTGACTGGGGCGGCTCCGGGCAGCCCATAGTTCTCCTGCACGGCCTCGCCTCTACCAGC
>JADFQF010000311.1 GCA_022561955.1 Chloroflexota bacterium
CAAATGCGTAACCGTCCTCCCATCCGATCTGCTTCGGAAACAGGTCCGTGGCGAAGCTTCCCGGACGCCGAGGCATCTCTTGCACTCCGACGTTGGTCGAGGCCATGCAGAGATTGACACACGCCGCAGCACTGATGGGCCCCAGGGGATTGTGGGGAACGATGTCAATGTAATGGGTTTCCGCCCAGTGGGTGATCTTCAGGGCCTCCGTGATGCCGCCGACGATGCAGAGGTCGATTCTGGCGTAGCTGATGAGCTCTTCCTCGATGACTTCGCGGAACGCCCACTTGTTCGACCACTGCTCACCGGCCGCGATCGGCAGAGAGACGTGGCGGGCCAGGGTCCGATAGCTCGCCGGGTTCTCGGAGCGCAAGGGGTCCTCGATGAAGAAGGGGTTGAACTGCTCGAGAGCGCGACACATCGTGACGACGTGGGCCGTGTCCAGCCGAGTGTGCACATCGAAGCAGATCTGGATATCGGGACCCACGGCCTCCCTCACCCTGGCCATCTGCTCCTCGGCAATGCGTATGGACTCGACCGGCTCCAGAAGGCCGTCGCCTCCACGATACTCGAATACGCCGCCCGTCTCGGGCTGACCCCAGCGGACGAACTTCCAGCCCTCATCCACGTGCTTCTTGCAGTTCTCGACCAGCGCATCGATGGTAGGCCCCTGCGCGTGGGGGTAGCAGACGACCTTGTCTCTCACCGGCCCTCCCAGCAGCTTGTAGACGGGCATGTTCAGCGCCTTACCCTTGATGTCCCACAGGGCGATGTCGATGGCGCTTATGGCACAGGAATAGACCTTGTCCGCTGGAAAGAAGCCGCCCCGGAACATGTGCTGCCACAGCCGCTCGGTGCTGAACGGGTCCTCCCCGACGACGACCTGCGAGAGGTGCTCGATGGCCTTGCCGACGGCCGCACCCCAGTTGCGGATGCCCACTTCGCCGAGACCGTAGATGCCTTCGTCCGTCTCGACCTTTACGATGAAATATTGGCGGCCGTCGCCGTCGGCGACCGAGAAGCTCTTTATATTGCTGACCTTCATCCGCTTCCTCTCCTTGCCTGCGAGCCTGTCTTCATTCGAGGCCGCCATAAGATAGCCCAGGAGAAGGGTCGGGTCAAGCGCATAGTTCTCATTCAGGGACGCCAAAAATCGATGCGGAGCGATGCCGAGCATCGACGTTATTCCGTTGACTTGAATCCGGCAAATTTATCGCAATTATTCTGATACACTTGCGGCATGACTAGATCCGAGTTTGAGAGACTGGTGAGGCAGGCGATTGGCGAGATCCCCGAGGACCTTCGCCGTCATCTGGACAACGTGGACCTCGTCGTGGAAGGCAGGCCCTCCAAAGGGCAGCTCGTCGGCTCGGGCATCGATAAGGACGATCTTCTTCTGGGCCTGTACGAGGGCCTTCCGCTCACCGAGCGGTCTGACTACGGCATGGTGTTGCCGGACCGGATTACCCTATTTCAGGACGTCATCGAAGAGGTGTGCGAAGGCCGAGACGAGGTCTTGCAAGAGGTGCGTGAGACCGTCATCCACGAGATCGCTCACCACTTCGGCATAGACGACGACCGACTTCACGAGCTGGGGATCTAGCTTTTTCCCTAACGATCTCGGAGCTTGGACGGCTTGTTGCGGACGAGTAACCAGAAAACAACTGCGGCCTAAAGGACTTCCAGGCGGTCGCCCTCGATGACCAGCGTATGCTCCCGGAAACGGATGGTCGCCTTTGAGATGCGACGCAGCTCGCGACATACCTGGTCTATCCTACGCTCGACCTCGGTGCCGAAGTCGGCCGAAACGCCGCCGGTCGTGGGCTCGCCCCACAGGTCCCTCTGAGGCAGTGCCTTGACGTAGTCCAGGAACCGCTCCATCAGCCCATAGAAGGACTGCTCGGATATTTGGTCCAGCGCCGCGTCGCTCGTTGGGTCCGCGAAGTGAAAACGAAGGGAGAGCGATTCCGCGCCGGAATTCATGGACATAAGCAGTATGGGCTGCGCCTGTTGGGAGAAGGCCTGACGAGTCCCCTCGCCGTTCCTGGCGACCTCTCTAATCGCGGCCTGAACGACCCGCAGCAGCGTGGAAAAGTAAGAGACGGGCAGCTCCGTCGTATGAAGCAGTATCTCTAGAGAGTAGCCGGACGCTATAGGCTGTTCACGTGTCTCCGAGCCTGTCCTTGTTGCCATCCCAATCTCCGCGCCGAGCCGTTCGAGCGAGTCGCCGCTATCTTAACACCCTTGCGTCTCCAACGCGCCGGGTAATGCGCTGGGCGTCGAGGTAGTCCATCAGTGCCAGGGCGTACTTGCGACTGGTGTCGAAAAGGTCTCGGACGTCCGCAACGGTAATCTCGCCGTTTTCCTGGATGTGGGAGGATATCTTCGCGACCATATCCTTGTAGGCGGCCGACGAGAAGACGACGTTTTCGCTCACACGCACGACCTTGCCTTCGTCGGAGAGAAGGTTCAGGATATCGGCATCCAGAGGAGCGTCGGTAGGGGGAGAGTAGGGGCTCGAATCCAGGTCCTTGAGATAGGCGGCGACGGCCCGTTTCTGCTCGTCGCTCATTTTAGGCTCGTAGCCGGGGAGGCCAAGCAATGCCCCGTCCTCGGCTATCACGCCGTCCTCCTCCAGCTTACGCAGCGCGTGGTTGAATACGCTCGCGGTCATGCCCAGCCTGCTTCGAATCTCCTCCTTCGGCGCACCCTTACGCAGGGGGAAGAGGCTATAGTAGCTCTCCAGCTCGCTTCTTGCCTTTGACGCTCCGCCGTTCAAGCCGGAGGCCGTGGAGAAGTGCATGCCGGGGCCGATGTTGCCCTTGCCCATCTTGATAACGAGCCCTTCGGTCACCATCTCTTCCAGCTCCGTCTTGGCCGCTTCGGGCTGCATGTTCGCGCGGTGGACGAGGTCGCGGAACTCGCTGGGCATGGAGCCTTCGATGGTCTGCACGAGAACGTCTCTGTCGGTGCCCATCTCCATGACGGCGAGCCTTTCGAGCAGGGCCGGGTTGTTGCGACGGTGACGCCGGGCGTTGGTCTCGACGATATTGCCGCCGCCCAGGGTCGTCTGGTTTGAGCGAATTACGTAGTAATCGCCT
>JADFQF010000312.1 GCA_022561955.1 Chloroflexota bacterium
CCGGATTCGCCCGTCGCCCGACAGTCCTGACTCACCGGACAGCCCGGACTCGCCCGACAGTCCTGACTCGCCGGACAGCCCTGGATCGCCGGACAGCCCTGATTCGCCGGACAGCCCGGACTCGCCCGATAGCCCGGACTCGCCTGATTCCCCCGACGTTGATAACTCGGGTCATGGATCGGTGAACTCAGGCCAGGGTTCGCTGAATTCAGGACATGGGTCGGTCGACGGAAACGGTGGGGATTCGGCCGACGAGCCCGATACGGCCGAGGGTCCCGATGGTGAAGAGTCTGCTGACGTTGCCGACGATGATGTGGACAGCGATGTGGATGAGGATTCCGCAGAAGTCGCCGGTGAGGATGACGAATCCCCCGAAGACGATGATGAGGACAACGAGGAATCTGCAGATTCTGCTGATTCCCCCGACTCTCCCGATTCCCCCGATTCCCCTGATAGCTCCGACTAAGGCTTGAATAGCGTACAGACCTGAGGGATTGGAGAAGCCCAGATGGCTCTAGCACCGTCCGTACCACTGTTGGAACCGCATGTCGAGCTTCCGACGGACGAGGAGCTGCCTGGGCTCTCTTCTCTTCTCGACGAAAGATGGGTCTGGGAGACCTTCTGCGAAAACCTGGGTCGGCCCCAAGAAGCCCCACACCGCATCAGGCCCAGACAGATCCGATACACTCCCGGTAAACGTGCCATGGTCAGCTACATCGCGGAGTGGAATCGAGACGAGTGGGTCGAAGAAGACCAGTTCGCGGTGGAATGTGATGCCGATGGCTCCACGAGGTTCTTCCACTACCCGGATGACCCCGCTTTACCCGGCCTGCGTAGCGCCGCATCCGCCGTCGAAGCACAGGACCTTGTCACCAGGTATGTCCCCGTGACGCCGAGCGTCGTTCGTGTGGAGGCGGTGCGATACAGGCCCATGACGAGGGCCGTGCTGCGCCACACCGCCCGCTGGAAGAAGTCCGGCGGCAGCAGAATATCGCTCTTTGTACGAGTGATGCCCCTCGATAAGCTTCCGAGGCTGCTGACGGCCTGGGACCTGGCCGAGCAGTCCGGGTTCGTACTTCCGAAGCTCATGGGTGCCTGGGATGACGGCGGCGTTGTCTGGATGAACAAGATCAGGGGCCAGACCGTCCGCAAAAGGATCCATGCAGGAAAGGCTCCGGAGCCGGGCCTGCTTCTTGATGCAGTCTCCGGGCTCTGGTCGGCGCCTCTGAAGGACGGCCAAGGCCAGGCCGCGAACGTAAAGCAGGGCTACACGTCCACCCACAGACTCTTTGCGCACATATTGAAGGGCGACGACGATGCCCTGTCGGTGCTGGAGTCCCTGAGGAGCGACTTGAAACCCTTTGCGGCCGCGTGGCAGCCTACGGCGCTGGCCCATAACGACTTTTATGACGACCAGGTCATCCTGACGAAGGAACGCAAGCTGGCGCTCGTGGACTTCGAGGAGATTGGCCCCGGAGACCCTATGTTGGATGTCGGGAACCTTCTGGCGCACCAGAGGTGGATGTCTCAGTCTGAGGCGGCTCGTGAGGTCTGCGGCGATTATCGTCGACGCTTCAGGGCCGAGGCTCTTGCCAGGTTCGGATGGAAGGAAGACGACCTCAACCTGCGGGAAGCCTACTGCTTATTCCGCCTCTCGACGAATCCCTTCCGGAGGCTAAGCCCAAAGTGGAGGGACCAGACCTTAAAGGGTCTGCGGCTCGCCAAAGAGGCGCTGGCCGCATCCCACTGAAATACCGCTGACCGGCAGCCTTGTCATTCCAGGTCTTCGATCTGACTTTTGGCGCGTTCTATGTAGCGGTTATCCTCGGTAATCTTGAGGACGGCTCGAAAATCGGAAATGGCCGCACCCGTTAGGCCCTGGGACTTACGAGATCGTCCCCGATAGTAGAAGGCGCCGGCGTAGTCCGGGTTGAGGTCAATCGCAGCGCTAAAATCCGATATTGCCTCGTCGACTCGAGTCCTGGTGCGAAGGACGCGGCCCCTGTAGTAGTAGGCCACAGCGTCCTCTTTCAGCGCAAGCGCCGATGTGAAGTCTGATATCGCTTCGTCGTACTGCTCCAGAGACCGATACGAGCGCCCTCGGTAATAGAGGGCATCGAACTGCCCCGAGTCCAGATCGATGGATTGTGTGAAGTCTGCGATAGCCTTTGGAAGCATGTCCAGGACCCTGTAGGAACGTCCTCTGTAGTAATACGCATCTGCGTTGGCAGGGTCCAGCTTTACGGACGTCGTAAAGCCTTCTATGGCCTCCTCGTATCGGCCCAGGGACCTGAAGGAGCGGCCCAGCTCGTAGAAGGCATCTGCGTTATCGGCGTCGATACCCAGCGATGTCTTTAGCCGCGAGACGGCGTCGCTGTACTGGCCCGCATATCTGTACGTCTTTCCCAGCTCGAAGTGAGACTTCGCACTTGCGGGGTCGATCTTGATCGAGCGGCTCAGGTCCGAGATGGCCTCGTTGTACAGGCCGACGCCTCTGTTCAAGCGGCCCCTGTAGTAGTACGCGGTCGCATCCTCCGAGTCCAGGCTCAATACCCTTGTGAAGTCGTCGATGGCCGGTCCGAGCTGCCCGTCGCTCCAGTGGGCAAGCCCGAGGTTGAAATGGGCCCTGGCATGCTCGGGGTCGAGGCCGATCGCGGATTCGAAGTCGGCGATGGCGTCATCCAGCCTGCCGAGGGAGCTGCTTGCTCTCCCACGCTCGTAGAAGGCGTTGGCATTATCGGCGTCATACGAAAGAGCTTCGGTAAGGTCTGCGATAGCCTTCGTGAATCTTCCAGTGCTCCGATAGATCCGGCCCCTGTAGTAGAAGGCGCTGGAATTATCCGGCGCGAGCTCGATGCTGGAAGTAAAGTCTGAGATCGCTTTTTCGAGCCGGCCCAGGGTCCTATGTGAACGGCCACGGTAGTAGTATCCATCGGCATTCTGGCCGTCAATTGCCAGGGCGCTCGTAAAGTCCGCCACAGCCTCTGTGTGATCGCCGAGGTTTCTTCGCACGCGGCCACGCTCATACAAGGCGTCCGCGTGGTCGGGGCTAAGCCCGATGGCCCGGTCGAGATCGGCAAGCGCGGCCTCTTCGT
>JADFQF010000313.1 GCA_022561955.1 Chloroflexota bacterium
GCTGGGTGCGGATTTCAAGGCTGCAGGATGTCAGCCACCGGACCTGAACACGCGGGCCAGGAAGGGCGCGGCGGCAGGTCCCAGCGACTTGACCACCTGAAGCAGGCTCGAGTGTCGGAGCACCTTCAGGATAGCTTTTCCGTGCCAGTCGAAGGAAAAGTCATCTGAGTTGATCACATCGTTGAGGGCGTCCTTATCCAGGAACTCGCCGAACATTCTCTCGATCTGGTCGTCGCTGAGCGACTCGTAAAAGGCGCGGGCGTGATAGCCGATCTGGAGCTCGTTGCCGAAGACAGACTTCCATCGCTTCTCATAGCCCCTGAGCCTTCGCGACGAAAAATCATCTGCCTCGATGGCCTCATCGGCGGTCTGGGCCGCGGCGTCCCCCGAGATGAACGAGTAGTATATGCCGCCGCCCGTCGTTGGCTTCACGAGACCGGCGGCATCACCCGTCACGAGGACGCGGTCGCCGTAGGTCCTGGGCAGAGGCTTCACCGGTATGCCCCAGCTCCTCGGGCCTTTTATGAGCTTCCCAATCTTCGACTGCCTTCTGAGGCTCTCCAGGAATGAGTCGGCATGGCCGTTCAGCCTCTCGCGAGAGACGAGACCGACCAGGGCCCTGCCCTCGGACACCGGCACGAGCCACGCGAAGGACTTCGGCGAGACCTCGTTGCCCAGGTAGACCTCCGTTTCACGCAGGTCCGGCGCCTCGACCTCGGCCTGGCTGCCGATCATGAAGTCCTGAGGCCCGTCGCTTCCAAGGCCCGTCATGCGAACGAGGGGCGAGTTGAAGCCGCCTGCCACGACGGCCATCTTGCCGCGATGACTTCTGACGCCGGCCGAAGCCTCCGTCCGCACGGTCACGCCATCGGACGAGATGTCCACCCCGGTCACCCTCGCTCCCAGAACGAATTCGGCGCCGGCTTCCCTGGCCCTATCGGCGACGGAGCCAACGTATGCGACTCGGTCGACGATCAGCGCCTGGGCCGACGCCTTTTCGACGCGAAGCCTGCGGCCCTTGGGCGATACGATCGTCGCCGACCGCGCCTCGTGATATATGTGAGCATCGTCGGGAGGAAAGTAGGCGGCGCACTCGTTGCCTATTATTCCGGTGCAGAGCTTGTCGCCCAGGGTCTCCCGCCAGTCCAGAACGAGGACCTCGTGGCCCAACTCCGCGAGCCTTAACGCGGTCATATTGCCCGCCGGGCCTGCTCCCATGACTATGACATCGTGCAACGACAGACGCCTTCCTCACTGAGTGTAATCGACAGCCAAGGAATGGTAGCGCAGGAAGGCCGGTCCTAGCAATCAGAGCGGCCGCGTCAATACCGGCATATCTCGAAGGAGGCTAGGATTTTGGGGGCGTCTCCGCAAACATGGCATCGGTCCTGGCCGCCATGATGAAGTCGTTGCGGTGCAGGCCCCTGATCTTGTGGGTCCACCAGTCGACGCCGACGCGGCCCCACTCGACGGTCAGCCGAGGATGATGGCCTTCGGCGTCCGCCACGTCGCCTACGGCAGTCGCAAACTTCAGCGCGTCCGCGAAGTTCCCGAATTTGAACACCCTTTGCAGTCGATCGATTCCGTCGGAGCTCGTCAGGTCCCAGTCCGGAATCTGCGGGCGCAGCTCGGCGACCTCCTCCTGAGTGACGAGGGGCGAGTCCCGCCTGCACGCCACACACTTCTCTTGAGTCAGCATTTATCCATCCCTTCCTGAGCAAGAGGATTTACCGCCGGCCTTGACCCTCTGTGGCGTAATAAGGTACGCCGTACCCAGTGGGCCACCCGGCATTAAAGCTGCTTACCAGTGATCCTTTAAGCAACCTATTCGCACGAGATTAGATGTGGTTGCTAAAATTTGTACTGGAGCTTATTTATTTATGGTATTCAGCGGCACCATGTTCTATTTGATTATAGCCACCCTCACACTGAAAATCCCCATGCCTTGGGAAGTCAACGCGGACCGACTTGACGGAGAAATGAAGTAGTCCCTTGCCCCATTTCGGTCCGACGAATCCGCCTGAGGCCGACTCATCGGAGGGGGCGAGAGATCGAGCTCATGGGGCCTGGAAGGCTCTGCCACAGCCTCTCGCGCCATTCACAAACCAAACGCTATTCTTGACGCAACGCGCCCTTACCCATACACTTCGCCACGTACATCCGCGGCCGGGAACGCAGAGCCCTGCACGCCGCACCTGAGGAGTGGCACATGCGAGAAAACCGGGTAAGGCGCGTCATGCGAGAGGGCAAGCTGGCCCTGGGTACGTACGTGACCTTTGCCGACCCACAGATCGTCGAGATCATCGGCCTGGCCGGCTACGACGCCGCCTTCATAGACATGGAGCACACGGACTTCGATCTGAGGCTGGTCGGAGAGATGATAAGGGCGGCGGACCTGGCCGGTGTCACGTCGATCATTCGAGTGCCGGGCAACGACGAAAAGCTGATCCTGCGAGTGCTCGACGCCGGCGCGGAGGGGATAATCGTGCCCCACATAGACGGCATCGAAGGCGCAAGAAAGGCCGTGGAGGCCGTCCGGTATCCGCCTCTGGGCGACCGAGGCGGCGCTTCCGGAACACGTGCCGCGCGGTTCGGCACCGTGCCTTGGAGAGACCACGTACAGCAGTCCAACGATCAGATAATCCTATCGGTCATGGCCGAGGACCAGAAGGCCATTGACGATGTGGAGGAGATCGCGGCCCTGGACGGCATCGACCTCGTTTCCATCGGGCCGACCGACTTTTCCCAGGCCCTGGGCGTCACGGACCCAACAGACCCGCGGCTGAGAGCCGGCATCGAGGACCTGGCGGCAAGGGTCAAGAGAATCGGCAAGGCCAAGCTCCAGATCCCGATGAACCACGCGGCCTTCCCCCTGGGGCCCAAGGAGCTTCTCGAGCTTGGCGTCGGCTACTGCCACGTTTCGCCGCCTCCGCCCGCTGCCCTTCTTGGATCGCTCAGGAACAGACTGAAGGCCATTCGCGACGAAATCGGCGATTAGCGTTTTTTGACTGAAAACGGCAGGCACGTTGAGTGGCCGTAGCGTAGCAATTTAGCTTCCAGCCCAAAATGG
>JADFQF010000314.1 GCA_022561955.1 Chloroflexota bacterium
CAACGACTCCGGTCGCGATTTCGCCTGTGCCCTCTGTGAAGCCGCCAATGATTGCGCCCGTAGACTGTTTGACAGTCTCATTTGGTATCACGTCCGTACTCTGGCCTATAAGGGCGCCGATAAGGCTGCTCCAGTCCCCGACGACCAACACACTGAGCCTCTTCATTCTCTTTTCAATTGCCTCAACTGGAAGGCCCAGGGAAAGATTGTTCGCATAGTGAATAAAGTTGCTGAATAAGTCAACCGACGATACACCGGCTGCGATGCCGCTGAGCACTAGGGTAATAATGCCGGATACGCCTGAGATCGCCCCAAAGACTGGTGACTGCGGTCCAGGAATAAGGGCCAACAGTCCGCTTATGAGCGCGATCCATCCAACTGTGTCCCTTGCGTTGCCGACCCAGACGCCCAAAAATTCAGCCCATAGCATCGGGTTCTTTTTGTGCTCATTCCAATCTTTGAACCAGGCGCGAGTGTCGCCGAAAAGGTCCACCTCCTCCCATGACTTACCGGAGAGGAACTTCCAGCCGATGTCGATGACCTTCCCGATATTGCTGAGGATGGATTTCCCGAAGGCTTTAAGTATGAACCATGCGATGCGAGCGATCAGCTTCAGCCCGGACCAGCCCATCTGGGCGAGGTTAACCACCACGCCCAAGACACCTTCAAGGAATGTAGCTATCCACGGATACTTCTTCCTCAAGACCGCCCAGGCGGCGCTAAGCTTCTTTTGCAGCCATGTCTTGGCTGCATTTCCCCATTTATCTATAATGTTTTCGGATACCCAGCCGACACCCTTCTCAATCTTATCTATCGTCCAGCTAGCCGCGGCCCTTACGCCGGATTTCTTCTCATCGTCGCGACGTACCGTAGGGCCGTTCTGTTGTACGACATGGGTTAGCTCGTGGGCGAGGAGCTCTTTGCCTTCGGCGCTCGTCAGTCCGGCGTCTTGCCTGCGGACGAATATATCCTGGCCTACGGTGAAGGCGCGCGAGTTGAGGTTCTCGTTTAGCGAGTCCGAAGTGGCGTCGCTGTGCAGCCTGACGCCACCGAAGTCGGCGCCAAATGACGATTCCATAGACTCGCGTAAGGTGTCGGGAATGCTCTGCCCACGGCCTCTAGCGGCATTGATATCGCTTTCGATATCGGGCTCGACTAAGCCGCCCTCTAGGCCGACCTGTCGCTGAACGTCCAACGGCTTGGCCTGAAGCAGGTCCTCTTCTTCGTCCGAAGTCAGCTCTTGCCTCTGAATGTCCAACGGCTTGGCCTGAAGCAGGTCCTCTTCTTCGTCCGAAGTAAGCTCTTGCCTCTGAATATCCAACGGTTCAAGTTGAACATCTTCGGCTTCGAGCTCACCTGTGGAGTCTCTCTGACCGACTTCCGAGGCTGCGTCCGTTTCGACCAGAGGACCGTGACCGATGTTTCTTACGACCTGCTTCGCGACACTGTCGGCCTCTCGCTCGTACTTATCTCCAGCGGGGCCCACCTTTAGCTTGGTCTGCGCGCCTTCGGTCTGCTTTTTCGTAATATAGTCAACGAGCCGCCGGACGTAGTGGTTGCCGTAGTCGCGCTGAAGCATCCCTACGAACATCGCCCTCTGGCGCGCGTGCATCGGACGGGCCGCGCGGCTATCGCCGAGCAGGGCGGCGTGGCGCTCGAACGTGGCCTGGCTGAAGTCGCTGCCCGGCAAGGACTCCCCTGGATGATTCGCCACCTCAGGGTCGGCAACAGGGCCGGAGGAGACCTGCTCTACGCGGGAGACACGTTTCTTGGATTCTTGCGGACGCTTGGATATTCGGCCGCTGACTTCGCCGGAACTTGGCTCTGGCATATTCTGGACTCTCTGCGGGATATACCTTGTCGCCAGTTGAATAGCAGCCGTCCGTACGCCGGGGCGTCTTTCAAGAATCTTGTCGGCGTCTCTGCTCAAAGAAAAAGGGGAGTTTGAGAACGAGGGGATTACGCCGTCATGTGGGAACCAATGGCCTCTCCGATGGCGCCGAGCTCCGGCGCGAGGAATTCGAGAAGCAGGAGCGTTGGCTTGTCCGCCCAGTGCAGGTTGTCCAGAATGATGACCAGCGGCTGGCCACCCGATGCGCTCTTGAGAAAAGCCGTGATGGAGTCGAAGAGCCGAAATCGCGCCTGCTCAGGGTCGTCGAGCCGGACTGCCGTCTGGAGCCCTGGCAGCCGCTCTCTAGCGTCGGAGACTATCTCGGCGATGGCCGGCCAGCCGGCTCCCGAGCCCATTTCCGTGCTTACCTGCTCGGGCTCGTGCCCTCTGACGTAGGAACAGATTAGCTGTATCCAGGGCCAGTAGGGTGGCGCCCCACGACTCTCGTGACATCTGCCCCAGAGCACCTGACAGCCGCGCAGCCCAGCGTATGTCGCCGGCTCCTGTGCGGTGCGGGTCTTGCCGATGCCCGGCTCGCCAACCAGGGTCACCATGCGACCCTTGCCGCCGAGCGTGTCCTCGAGTGCCGCCTTGAGCTGCCCCATCTCGGCCTGGCGTCCCACGAACACTCCGCCGGCCAGCGAGTCCAGCACGTTGGCGTCTTGAACCCCCCTGTTTCCCCCCTTCGTAAGGGGGGATTGAAGAGGTGTCGTCTCTCCCCCCTCGCCAAGGGGCGTCGTATCTCCCCCCTTGCCAAGCGGGGTCTGCTCTCCCCCCTCACCAAGAAAGGACTCAACGACGCCTTCTCCCCCCTTACGAAGGGGGGACTCAAGGGGGGTCAGGTCTATCGCCTCCAGTGCCGTCAAGACATCTGCGGCAGACTCCGGCCTCTCGTTCGGGTCCTTGGCCAGCAGACGCATTATCAGCGCCTCAAGGGGCCGGAGCAGTCTAAGCGATGCCACGTCGGGGCCACCGGCAGCGTGTTGATGTGCTGGCCCATGATGGCCACCGAGTCGTCGCCGAGGAACGGTGGGTGTCCCGTCACCATCTCGTACAGCATGGCGCCCAATGAGTATAGGTCTGCCTTGGGGGTCGTCTCGCCGCCCATGGCCTGCTCCGGCGGCATGTAGCTCACGGTCCCAATCATCATGCCCGCCTGGGCCAGCCTGCTCCTGTCGATGGCCAC
>JADFQF010000013.1 GCA_022561955.1 Chloroflexota bacterium
ATCCATTCGATGCGTTCGTCCGTGATGACCCACACACGCCGTTCGCCGTTCAGCCGCTCCACGAGGTCTTTGTGGTCCACCAGAGGCACGCCGAAATACTCGTCTTCCAGGTAATCGAACGTAGTGACCGTGCCGTCCCCGTTTGAGACGAACTTGTCTCTCAAATACCTGTGGACGGTCCCCAGGTAGTAGCTCGTGACGAAGGGGTTGGAGGAGACGATCAGGTCACCCGTTTGAATCCGGGCGCTTATTCGGCTGTAGTGCTCTTTCACGCTCGTGTCGCAGCTACTGCCCCGGCAAGGGGGCCCGACCAGTCTGCTCACGGCTCCGGTAAACGTTGTGCCGTTGCCGGGAGGGGGAAACACCCACGAGACCGTGGCTAAGGCGGCCACGGCGACGGCGACCGAAAGGAACGCATATTTTCGCTCGGACAGGCGCAGACGAAGCGATAGACGGCGGGATGTGAAGATGTGCCCACCGGCGATACCCAATAGAAGTGCGTAGAAGGGCAGGACGAAGAACCACATTCTGATGTAAGGCTCAGACGTGCCGACTAAGTTCGCAAATGCGGCCAACGTTATGATCGAAGTCACGTAGATTACGATGGGGTTGGTGTCCCGCCACCTCTTTCTAACGGCCGAGACCACCAGAAACACGAATGCGGGCGCGAAGCCAATGGCGTATTGGGCCAGGTCCGAGTAGTTCAGACCTCCCCCGCTCAGGCCCAGGCCGTTCTTCAAAAATGAAAATATACCTAACCGGAGGCCCAGGAATTCGGTGGAGCCGAAGTTGTATGCGGTAATCAGGGGCGTAGCCTCGGCTGGAACGTACGTCAATGCAAATGCGCCGACGGCCGCGAGAGCGCACAGCCCGATCAAGGTATTGACGGTGATCAACCGCCTGACGCCCTGTCCGGATGCCCAGCTGGTGATTATCAATGAGGCCGGAATGGCGGCCATCAATACCAGGCCCTGCTTGTGACTGAATATCGCCGCCGCGATGGCAAGAAAGGACAGGAGCCACCACCTTCGGTCGCTCTCGGCGGCGCCCCTCCAGGCGGAATACACCGCCAGTATTGCGAAGAACTGGAGGGCCATATACATGCGGGGACTGGTGGCGTACAGGGCCTGCATCTGAGATGCGCTCATAATCGCGACGGTCACGATGCCAAGCCACGGCCTTCGCAGCGCATCCTTCGCGAACAGGTAGACGAGCCACAGAGATCCCAGGCCCATGAGCAGGCTCGGAAGCATGATGCTCAGCTGGTTGGCACCTAAGACCCTTATGGCGGCGCCCACCAGATAGTTCGGCAGGTATCCCCGGGCGTAGATGAAGCCCGAAGGCAACCGAGGAACACCCTGCTCACTTATGCCCTGGGCGGCAAGAAGGGATATGCCCTCGTCCTGGAAGATGCTTCGTTGTGAGAGCCCGTACCATAGCCAGTAGACCGCGACGATTACGAGCAGTATGGCGAGGACTCTGGATGGCCTCGACAACATGGCGAGCAAGGCCGCGGCCCTTCGAGGCTCAGTTAGTGCTGAAGCGCTCACGAGAACTCTCCAACACTTCTCTCACAACATAGATGGGCTTGTTCTGCGTCTCGTGATACGTTCTCATCGCGATCTCGCCCAGGAAACCCATGCTGATAAACTGCACGCTGGCAAGGAACAGTAGAATCGTCAGGAACAGTAAAGGATTCCCCGTCATATTGAAGTCCATGAACAGCTTCATCATCACCGTGGCCAGACCGGACGTTCCGGCCCCAAGCATTGCCAGGACGCCGAGACCGCCAAACATCTGCATGGGCCTGCTCATATATGTGAGCAGAAGCTTCAGCGTAATCAGGTCCAGCATGCCCCGCATCAGGCGGGTAATGCCGTACTTCGATTTTCCGTAGGGTCTTGGATGGTGGGAGACCTCGATCTCTGCCACCCGGACGCCCATGGCGCTGGCAACCGCGGGAACGTACCGGTGCAGCTCACCGTATAGCTGAATGCCCTTAACGACCTCCTTGCGATATGCCTTCAGCGTGCAGCCGAAGTCGTGGAGCGTAACGCCGGTGAGCCACGAAGCCATCTTATTGGACAGCTTGGAGGGGAGGGCCTTGGATATCATCGGGTCCTTGCGGTTCTTCCGCCAACCGCTGACGATGTCGTAACCCTCGTCCAACTTGTCCAGCAAGTGTGGAATATCGGAGGGGTCGTTTTGAAGGTCGGCGTCGATCGTGATAATGACATCGCCGCGTGCCTCGTCGAAGCCCGCCACCAGGGCAGCGGTCTGTCCGAAGTTGCGCCTCAGGCGGATCACCTTTACGTTTGGGTCCTCCTTTGAAATCTCCCTCAAAGTGGAGAAGCTGCCATCCTGGCTGCCATCGTCCACGAACACCATCTCGTGTCCGCCGCTTATCTTATCCAGGACCCCTTTTAGGCGTTCGTAAAGGGTAGGAAGGCTTTCTTCCTCGTTGAAGACGGGTATGATAACCGAGGTCCTCGGATGTACGGCCTGCATATCGGCGCCTCCGTCGTTCCCTCTGGAGTCTGGTGTTTGATGCCCGTTTACGTTCGTAGACATTTAAGACCCCGCTGCTACTTCGAGATGTTGCTCTAGCGACTGTGGCCCTCGGCCGTCGAATATCTTCGTAATCTCAGCAACCTGCGAGACCGACAGCTCGGGATACATCGGTAGTGAAAGCACTTCGCCGGCGGCCTGCTCACTTACCGGAAAATCGCCGCTCTGGTACTTCAAGTCCCTGTACGCGGGCTGCAGATGTAGCGGCACCGGGAAATGTAGTCCCGACTCGATTCCCGCGCTCGTCAAGGCACGCCGCCAGTGACCTCGCTCCGGGGTCCTGATCACGAACCTGTGATATACGTGCTGACCGTCGGGCTCTTCGGATATGAACTCCACCCCGCAATCGCTCAGGCGAGCTCTATACTCTTCTGCTAGGGCGCGCCGCTGCTCGTTCCATCCATCTAGATACGGGAGCTTGACGCGCAGCACGGCGGCCTGGATAGTCCCCATGCGGCTGTTAAATCCGACGCACGCGTGGTCGTACTTGTCTATGCGACCGTGATTTCTCAGGAGCCTGATCTTCTCCGCCAGCTTGGGGTCATCGGTGATGACCGCGCCCGCGTTTCCGAAGGTTCCCAGGTTATTGGAAGGGAAGAAGCTGAAGCAGCCCGCGTCCCCGAAGGTGCCTACGTGTTCGCCCATGTAGCGGGCGCCGTGTGCTTGGGCGGCGTCCTCGATTACTTTCAGTCCATGGGCCCTGGCCACTTCCATTATCTTCGTCATATTGGCCGGGTTCCCGTGAAGATGGACGGGAAGTATGGCCCTGGTCTTATCCGTTATTGCCGAGGCGATCTCATCGGCGTTGATATTGCACGTGTCGGAGACGATGTCCACGAATACCGGTCTCGCCCCGATCTGGCATATGGTTTCGACGGTTGCCGTGAACGTCAGAGGTGTCGTTATGACCTCGTCGCCTGGTCCGATGCCCGCGGCCATCAGCGCGAGGCGCAGCGCGTCCGAGCCGGAGCCTACACAGACCGCCTCCCTGGAGCCGCAGTATTCGGCGAACTCCCGCTCGAAAAGAGCGACCTCCTCGCCTTCTATAAACGTGGCCCTGGATACGACGCCCGCGACGGCCTCGTCCAGCTCCTCTTTGATGGATAAGTACTGTGCCTTGAGGTCTACCAATGGGACCAATTTATCTACCTCTTCTACTTCCAGCCTGAAATCTTATCGGCTGCAAGGCTCTTACGCAGGCTTCAGCCCCGGGCCTTGCTGCCATTCGAGCGAAATCCTCGTGCTGCGGCGTCCTTGGAATCTCGGTTTCCCCGTTCGAACTCCTGGGACATAATCGCCGAGACCTTCTGGACGTAGGTGTCCAGATTGAGGTCCTTTTCGACCGCCTTGCGTGCCGTCTCTCCCGTCCGTTTCGTCTCTTCGGGATTGTCCAGGAGGCTGCATATCACGTCGCGTAGTGCCTCGTGGTCTTCCGGCGGCACGTAATAGCCAGTCTCCCCGTCCTCGATAATGTCTACGTTTCCACCGTTGGCCGTCGCGACCACCGCCTTGCCCATTGCCATCGACTCGTAGATCACCAGAGACCCCGCCTGCATGTTCACGGGCAGCAATGGCACGACGACCAGTGAGGCCTGGGCATAGAGGTCCCGCATTATCTCCGGAGTCGCGCAGCTCACGAACTTGACCCTGTCCGGCAACTTCACACTGGACTGCTCGTAGCCGCCATTCACCCAGGGGCTCGCGGCGGCGATGACGACATCGGCGTCGATGTCGTCGATGGCCATCAGGAGGGTCTTGTAATCCCTCTCCAGCAGACCCGCGCTCACGATCATTTTCCGGCCAGGGGCCGTCATTGGTTTCCAGAATGATGCGTCGGCGGGATGCAGCACGACGCTGACCTTGTCCTCGCTTATGCCCAGCTCCTCGATCAGATACCGGGCGTGAGTCGACCCGTAGCAGATGAAACGCGATATATGCGTGTCCACATGGAGCCATCTGACGAAGAGGCTCTTCTTTAGCGGAGTCAGGTAATGTGTGACCATGACGTGAGTCTTGTCGACGCGAGCGATCTTGAATAGGAGGGCGATCAACAGGCCCACCTGCTCCGACATGGTCAAGACGACGTCGTATTCGCGCCTTCTGGCGAAGGCATTCCATGCCAGCGCCATCATCGAGAGAATACGATGCCGAAATATTCCGCTCGGCCTCCGAGATATGATCTCGGCGCCCAGCGCGTCGACCAGCAGCCGATAGTCCTTCCTCGGCTCTTCGCCGTCTGATGACTCTCCTCGGAGAGCCTGCGGCAACACGTCGTTGATTACAATTGAACATTTCATATCATTCATTGCGGCGCCATTCGATAGCTGTTATCCATCCCTTGAATCGTATTTCCAAGAGGCCGAATCAGCGACCCCTTTTCCGCTTAATTCGCTGGTGACGGGGTGATTAGTCCAAAGCACCCGATCTCTCTGCTTAATCGCTCACCCGATTGGCTGACCCCTCGGCCGGCTTCGTGGTCTGTTGGGTGAATCAGAGTGACCGCGCACTGAAAAAAGGTTCTATCCCGTCAACCGATCGCCGTCAGGGCAGACTTGAGTCGCCTGATGAGCGGCGATTGGCGAAGTCGGTGTTTCGTTCCCGTTACGTTCAACCTCCATTGGACGGCGCCCGTGTGAGCCGCCGCGTCGACACGACTGAGATTGAACCTGTGGTGGCTCCTCTGGTCTATTCCGCAGGCCGCCGAATAGCCCGCCTCGCGCACGATTTCTTGCAGCCAGGGAGTTACACCTCCGAACGGGTAGGCGAAGGCGTTAATATTCCTTCCCATGAGCTGCTCGAGCTCCGTTTTGGACTGGGCAATCTCATTCCTCGCCTCATCCCTTGTCAGGGCGGGAAGGGAGGTGTGGGTCCGGCTGTGGGAGCCAAAGTCGATGCCGTGCCTCGCCATCTCGAATATCTGAGAACGGTCCATTAACGGCGATTCATCCGTCTTGCCGGCATCCCAGGAGCTAGACTCGCCGATGTGCCCGCTCACGAGGAAGACCGTCGCCGTGAAGCCATATTTCTGTAGAATCGGGAAGGCGTGCGTAAACGTGTCCTCGTAGCCGTCGTCGAAGGTAATGACCACCGAACGGCCGGGCATTTTGACTCCCGCATCCAGCATGCCTGCCAGCTCGTCCACGGTGAGGCCTCTATACGCCTTGTCGGCCAGGTATCGCAGCTGCATTTCGAATCGGTCCAGGCTGATGGACAGATTGTAGGGGTTCGAGCCCTCCAGCCTGTCTACGACCCGGTGATACATCAGGATGGGCAGCCACGGAACGGCGTCGGCCAGGCCCGTCTCCGTCGTGAAGGGAGACCCGGCAAGGTTTTCCATGTTTTTTATATCGGAAGTGTCCATCTCATCTGCCATAATTTCTTAGGAAAGATACCTCTAAGGCGATGGCTATGCGGGAGGCGTCGCCTCTCGCTTCGGGCTCGAGGGTGACTTCATGCCTACGACAAGCTGCCGGAATCGCTCGGCTCCGCCCAGCTGCTCGGCGGCGCCGTTCCAATAGCGAATGTTGAAGATAATGCTGTAGGCGACGTGGGAGAGTCTTCGAAGGCCCAGCAGGTCGCAAATTCCCGCACCGAGTTTCAGCATCCGCACCAGCATGCGCTGCACCCTTTTCCTGCCAAGGGATAGCTGCACGAAATTCCTTATGACTAGCCCCCGACGGTGATACCAGCTAAATATCTCCGGCAACACGCTGAGATGGCCTCTCTTGACAGCCAGAAGGACATCGGTTTGTCCATAGGCGTGGGCCGAAGAGCACCACGAATCGAAGGTGCGGTAGCCCCTGTGAATAGCCGAGGCGTCGTGACTGAAATAAAAGGGAACGCCTTCTCGCTCGAAGCGGAAGCCCAGCTCCACATCTTCTCCCCGACGCAGCTCTTCGTTGAATCCTCCGACGGCCAGGAAAGCCTCTCTGGAAACGGAGAAGTTCCCCGAATAGAGTCGTCGACCGGCGGGCGGCCTGCGACCATCGGCGACGGCTTCGTAGTGATTGGAGAGAACGGTGTCGTCCCAGACGTTCCATCCCGACCTCTTGCCGGTGTCCGCAGGAATGAGCCGTCCCAGCACCACTCCCGGCGGATTGTCGGTCTGCATGCGCAGATGCTCCTCGAGCAGCTGATCGTGGGGCATGATGTCATCGTCGAGGAACAGGACCACGCCGCCGTGTGCTTCCTTCGCTCCACGGTTCCGTGCAACGGCCACTCCGGACTGCTCCTGATACACGACCCTGAGCTCATACGGCTGCTCCGACGTCTCGACCATGTCGAGGGTGTCGTCCGTAGACCCGTCTATCACCACGACGACCTCGAATTCGGACGGGGGCAGGGTCTGCTCCCGAAACGTCGTGAGCATCTCCTTCAAGAGGTCTCTTCTGTTGTGCGTAGGGATTACGACGCTCAGTCTGATGTCTGACATCACCGCTCCACTCCTCCCGCAGCCTCGTCCGAGTTATCGGACTTCAGCTTCCTCCTGACGACATCCAGGACATAACGCAGGTCGTTCAAGGGAACCGCTTTCGTGGCCAGTGCCACTCCTACGTAGGTCAGTCCTCCCAGAAGCACCGTTGGGACCGGACCAAGGCCCGCGGCCCGTACCATGAGCACGACCGCCGCCATTGCCCCGGCGGAGATCGCGACTTTGATCAGCGTGACACCCATCGCGCGGTCTATCACGCCCTTTGGCATCAGGAAGACACCGTATGCGACCATGAAGATCTCCGTGGCCAGCGTCGTCAAAGCCACGCCGATGCCGCCGTTGCCGTAGTGCTCTTGAAAATACGGGGCCGCAAAGATGTTGAGGACGACGTTCATCAGCACCGTCGCGAATAGCGCGATCGCCCAGGCCTTCTGCCTGTCGACGGCCACGGCAATCGTCCCCAGGATCACCAGGAACGCCGTGATGGGTATCGTCAAGGCCAGGATCGTCAGCAAGGGGACGGTGTGCTGGAAGGAATCGGGATAGGGCAGGGTCGTGATGATCTCGTTTGAGAAGAGGCTTATCCCGATCGACAGAGGCACTATGCCCAGCGCGCCGATCGCGATGCTCTTCTTGGCGATCGCCACGGATGCATCCGCACCCTGGGCATACACCCTGGACAGCGTCGGCAAGATTGCGGCCGTGAGGGCCAGGGGCAGCATGTCTATCGTCTTGTAGATGTTGTTGGCCGCCGCATACCACCCCACGACTGCCTCGTCGGTAAATATGCGGAGCACGATGGTATCCGTCTGGTTATAGATATCCAGGAGGAACCCCATGAACAGGAACGGCATTCCCCCGACCAGCAGAAATTTGATCTTCTTGACGTTGAGGCTCATGCCGACTGGGAAGCGTCTCCTCACATAGGCGGCGTTGATGCCGAAATTGACGATTGCCGCTCCGACCAGCACTCCGCCGTAGGCCACGACTCCCATGCCCTGGACCAGAATGGGTACGCCTATCGCCACGACGAGGAACCTGCTGATTACCTCCGACACCGCGGGGAACCGCATCTCCTCGAGGCCGTGGAGAACGGCGACCATGAGCCGCATGAAGGACAACGCTATGGCGGCGCCGGTCGCAATGAAGATAATGTTGGTGGCGTCCGTGGAGAAGTCGGTCAGCCTGGCCAGCACGAGTACCGCACCCACGACCGCCAGCGACATAATGACACGAAGACCGATTGCCGAGGTGAGGTGCGACCTTATCAGCGCGTTGTTTCGAGCAAACTCCTTGATCAGAAATTCGCTGAGGCCCAGTGCCAGGAAAGTCGTGAAGAGTCCGGCAACGGACTGTGCAAAGGCTAGCTGGCCGAGGCCCTGGTCTCCCAGGTATTTGGGAAGGAACAGGACGAGCACTCCGCTGAACACCCAGAGCAGTAGCCTGCGGCTCAGCAGGATCATGCCGTTGTTGACCAGTATCTGCGTGTCTCTGGAGGCCCGCTGCATTCTAGTAGAGATCTCTGCCATGAGAGCTAGTAAGCTCCCTCGCCTCTTAGCATGGCGGGGACCGTCATCATCAGAATCTTGATGTCCTTCTGGAGCGACCAGCCATCCATGTATTCGATATCCAGTCGGACCATCTCGTCAAAGTCGATCTCCTCGCCGCGCACTACCTGCCACAGGCCTGTGATTCCCGGAGCCGCGTCGAGGCGCTCGAAGTGCCACAGCTTGTAGTTCCGGACCTCGTGGGGAAGAGGCGGGCGCGGACCGATGATGCTCATCGTGCCCTGCATGACGTTGATGAGCTGCGGAAGCTCGTCCAGACTCATGCGACGCAGCCACTTTCCGACTCGCGTTATCCTCGGGTCGTCAGCCATCTTGAACATGTGTCCCGATGCCTCGTTCTGGTCCTCGAGGCTCTCGAGCAGCGACTCGGCGTCCTGTCGCATGGACCTGAACTTGATCATGTCGAAGACCTCGCCCCTGCGGCCCACGCGTGCCTGGCTGAAGAATACGGGTCCAGGCGAGTCCAGCTTGATTAGTGCTGCGATCAGCCCCATCAGCGGTGCCGCGATCAAGAGGCTGGACCCGGCAATGATGAGGTCGGTCAGGCGTTTGATCTTTTCGTATCGCCAGGAAAAGGTCCTGGAGCGCCATCGGCCCTGCTCGTAATCGTCGATGGAATGGCCGTTTGCGGCCGGATATACAACGAGTCCTATGTTCTTCGCGGAGCCATTCCGGGCCCCCACCAGGGCCTTGACATAGGGGTATTTATCGGCGGGGACCGCGAGCAATACGCGCTCGTCGCCCAAGATACGCCCTCCCAGCAATTCAGGAAGGGAGTCCATCTCCTCGATGGCCGTGGAGTCTCCGGTATTTCCGTTGCCGGCGAACCCGTTGTCCTCAATCAACGTCATTGAACGGAAGCCGCCGAACCTCGTCTCCAGTACCGGCGCAAGCTTCGAATCGCCCAGTATCACTACCGATGTTTTGCGTCGGATGGAGCGAGCAAGGCGGAAGGACCCCTTTGCCACGAACTCTGACGCGGGCAAGAGGACGATTGCCAATACCCAGAGCAGCGCCAATGAACCGATGTCGTATGCGGATGGAGCAATGATGCTAACCAGGACCACCGTGGCCATGAAGGCGAAGGAGACCGCGCCTACTCCTCGAAGGATGATTCCGGCCAGGCCGGCGCCGGACGACACCTCTCGAACCCGCAAGATCCACAGAGATGAGATGGCGAGGGCTGCAAATGCGACCGCAGGAACCAGATAGCCGGATGTGCCGGCGGCACCGCCCAGCATCACATTGGCTCCGCCAAACAGCCGATACAGGAAATAACCGGCGGTTAACGTGAGGATATCTACGACGGCCAGCGGAAGGACAAGACGAACGCGGCTAATGCTGTCTGTTTGAGCTGCCCTGCTGTCCAGCTTCGATTCGGTGGCGCTACCAACCAGTCCCCACTCCGCCACGGTCACCTCCATCCGACCCTTCGCCTTAAGACTTCCTCGCCACAGGCCGGTGGCGGGAAGTATCATTTATGCTTCCGTTGGAACGAAGGCCGTCGCCTCTCTGGAGAGGGCGATTCCTATCGTCGGAATCAATGCTAAGGTAGGGCGGCTTCCACGGCCTCGCTCATTTGACTAATTTAACGAAGCACGAAGCGACTATTCAGAAAGCTGCTCGAGGGGTGGCATGGACGTGGGGGTACGCACATAAGGGTGAGGCAATTTGGACTAGTTAGCTCTGAGAGCGCCTATTCGGGGCGTTGCGTACGGACCCAGGGGAGCTCTTTCAGGGCCATGGCCTGGACGTAGATCAGGAGCTTCCACGCGATAAATACGGGCGCAAATGCGAAGGCCTTGTACACCGCCGCGGGCGCCCCTGCAGTGATCAGGCCCAGAACCAGGTGTGCGAGCAGCGCCGCGTTCACCGCAATGCCGAGGCCTATCAGCCAGGGCTGCAGCGTCGGCAGAGTCAGCAGCAGCAACAGCGCACCCGCCGCATACGTTATGGACATCGGGGGGATGAGCTGCTCGATGGCCGCATCGACCTTTCGCATGTCTCCCTTGAGCAGGCCCCGTACCAGGAAGGGCATCGAGAAGCGCCGCGCCATGTCGAGCCGGCCCCTCTCCCAGCGCAGGTTCTGTCCCCGCGCCTCCTCGAAGGACGTGGGCATGTCGGACCACAAGACGGCTTCGTGGGCGAACCGGACCGCTACGCCGTCGTTCGTGAGCTTCATGAAGTGCTCTATGTCCTCGGCCAGCGTGAATGACTCCCAGCCGTAGCGCTCTATTATCTCCCTGCTGAAGGCCATTCCGGTCCCGAACAGGCCGCAGGACAAGCCCAGCGCGCGTTTCCCCATGGGCCGAACGTTGTGCTTCAGCACGAAGGCTATGTATCGCAGGGCCGATAAGGGGGAAGCGGCGGGATTCGACACGGCGTAGTAGCTCTGCACGGCCTGGTAGCCCTCGCGAAGGTTGCGGTCCATCGCCGCGAGGAAATTGGATGATACCTGTGAGTCGGCGTCGAGAAAGAGGTATGCGTCGAACTCTTCGGAGCGGTCCGCGAGCTGCCCTATCAACCACTTCAACGCATGAGGCTTGCCTCGAAGCTGCGCATCGCTGCGCTCGTAGACGACTGCGCCAAGGCTGCGGCCGATCTCCGCCGTAGCGTCCGTGCAGTTGTCCGCGACGACGAAGACCTCGTAGAGCTGGGCGGGATAATCGTTATTGCGTACGCTCTCCAGTAGCAAGGGAAGCAGCGTGGCCTCGTTATGCGCGGGCACGAGAATGGCGAACTTCGTTTCCGGTGCCGCGCCGGACTGGACCGTGTTTCGGCGCACGAAGAGGCCCGCGAACGTCAGCAAGAGCAGGTACGCGGCCGGCAGAGCCAGGACCGCCAGGGCGACGGCCAGCGCGATATATACGAAAGTCATCGGACGGCCTGCTTCCTGAACGAGATGCGTTGAAGCACCGCCTCTCCGGTGGCAAGCAGCGTCGTGGGCAGGTCGTCCAGGAAGTACCTCTTCCACAGGCGGCCCGGCTCCTGCTTGAGCCTGTAGACCCACTCGATGCCGAACCTCTGCATCCAATATGGGGCCCTGTTCAGCCGGCCGGTGAATACGTCGAACACGCCGCCTACTCCGACGCAGACGGGCACGCCAATCTCGCCCATATAGTTGTGGATCCAGTACTCCTGCTTTGGACAGCCCAGACCGACCAGGAGAATGTCGGGGTCGAACTCTCTTATCTGTCTGGTGAGCTCGTCTTGGCGCTCTGCTACACCCATGTCCGAGAACGTGCCGTGGTGGGTGCCGTAGACCCTGAGGCCCGGATAACGCTCGCTCAACGACTGGGCCGATTCTTGGGCCCTGCCCGGCGCACCTCCCAGCAGGAAAATGGAGTAGCCTTTTTTCGAGGCCAGCTCCGCGCACTCTTGAAGTCTGCATGTGCACCTGACTCTCGAGGCGATGGGCGCGCCCTTCATCTT
>JADFQF010000315.1 GCA_022561955.1 Chloroflexota bacterium
GGCGAGGGGCGACGAAAAACGAACTTGGAGCTAAGGAGCGGGAGGAGTCCGACTCCAAAATCTGTGTATCTTCGGAGAGGTTGGCCCCCACGATGGCGAGCAATGCCGTGGACTGCAGGCCCAATACTAGCGCCGGAAGGTCATCCGCCGGAAGGCCTCGGCGTACTGCATGCCCTTGCCCTCCGCGCGGTTGCGACGCCACTCCTGCATGCGCTCCGTCATATCCTTTTCGGTGCGGTCTCCCACTTGAGACTTATGGGCCATGATCGCCTTTACGGACGTGCCCATATGCTTGGTGACATCCATGTACAGGTCGGGCTCCGGATGGCCCATGATCCAGACCTCGGCCACCTTGTGGGGCTCGAAACCGTCCTCGAGCAGGTCCGGGAACGTCATGTGGTCGCGGGCCGTGGGGAAGACGGCGGCCAGCGCGGCCTCTCCCGCGGCAAAGTGGTCCGGGTGGCCCACGCCCCAGCCCCCGTCCAGCGTTCGCATGGGATACTGGCATATCAAGACGTCGGGTTGGTATCTTCGTATCTCTCTGGCGATGTCCTTGCGCAGCTCGAGGGTCGGCTGGAGAACGCCGTCCTCGTAATCGAGGAAGACCACGTCCTTCAGGCCCAGGGCCTTTCCAGCGTTTTTCTGCTCCCGCCTTCGAATGCTCGACAGCTCCTTCTGCGTAATTTCGCGATCGCTGCTGCCCTTGCTGCCGTCCGTGCACATGACGTAGACCATCTCCCAGTCCTCGGCGCACAGCTTGGCGACGGTACCTGAGCAGCCGAACTCCGCATCGTCCGCGTGGGCGACCACCACCATCCCACGCGAAAACTTTTCTTCTTCTGTCATTCCTTACAAAACTCCTGTTAGCCTAAAAGTATTTTTTTCGAATCGAACGTATCTTCCGACTGGACTAGCGTTCTGCTTGCAACGGGCTATTGGCCAGTCGGCACATTAACAAAGTGTAGTCCAGTGCTATGGCGACAGTCCAGTATTAGCGTACTGTGTTATCCCATGAGGGGAAAGAATTACATCGGTTGCGTTCTGAATCGCGTCCATCAGAGGCCCCGGATAGACGCCCAGGAACACCATGCCGAGGAGAAGTGCGCCGAGAACAGCGGTCGTCAGACGCGGCACGAATATTGGCGTCGTGTCCTCGGCGGTCTCAATATACATCTGC
The DNA here is from genome assembly GCA_022561955.1 of Chloroflexota bacterium. Next base: position 1,178 of record JADFQF010000315.1, read on the forward strand.
CGTATCAGCTGCAGGTAGTAGTACAGGGAGATGAGGCTGGCGAATATCGCGATAGACGTGAGCCACAACAGGCCCTGAGACGCCACCGCCGTGAACAGGTAGAATTTGCTGACGAAGCCCGCGAATATCGGCAGGCCGGCCAGCGAAAAAAGTGAGACCGTAAGTACGACGGCAACGGTGGGAGCGCGGCGGGCGAGTCCGGCGAGTCCTGCGATGTCGTCCCTGCCCGTGATGTTGTACACGACGCTCAGGCATAGGAACGCCGCCATGTTGGTCACCGAGTAGGCGAATATGTGCAGTATCACCCCGTTGCCGACAAGATGCGACAGCTCCAGCGACAGGCTGCCGTCGGGCTTGACGACGGCCAGGGCCGCGATACCCATGAGCAGGTAGCCCACCTGACCGATGGATGAGTACGCCAGCAGACGTTTGACGTTGCTTTGCGCCAGCGCCACCAGATTGCCCAGCACCATCGTCGCCACGGCCATAATGATGAGAAGCAGCTGCCAGTCGCCGATGGCGGGCAAGAACGCCTCCGTGAACAGCCTTAGTATGAGTGCGAAGGCCGCCGCTTTCGAGCCGACGGCGAGATACGCAGTAACGGGAATGGGCGCGCCTTCGTACGCATCGGGCGCCCACATATGGAAGGGCACCGCCGCCACTTTGAAGCCTAACCCCGCGATTATGAGCACCAGTCCCAGCATGAGCCCTGGGCTCAGGTCCGGGCTGATGGACAGCGCCGCGCTGATTTCGTCGAAGCGGGTCGTGCCCAGAAGACCGTATATCTGGCTGATTCCGTAAAGCAGCAGGGCCGATGAGAAGGCGCCAAGAAGGATGTATTTCGTGCCGCCCTCGTTGGACTTGGGATTGTAGCGGTCGTAGGAGACCAGCACGTACAGGCAGAAGCTCAGAAGCTCGAGAGAGATATAGGCGGTCAGCAGCTCTCCGGACGATGACATCAGCATCATGGCGACGACCGTGAAGACCAGAATCGCATAGAACTCGCCGGGGTATTCGAGGTTTCTGCGGACGTAGTCCACCGACGAGAGAATGGCCACGCCGCCAAGGACCATGAAGAACGACTTGAACAGAAGCGAGTAGCCGTCGATGCGGATTACGCCGCCGTACAGGGTCTCGTCGCGGCCCCAGAGAAAGATCAGGGTAAAGGCTAGTATGCCGGCCAGTCCGAGGACGGCGATGTACGCGAGGTAATGCTTACGGTCCGACCGCAGAAAAAAGTCCGCCGTCAGAACTACGAATGCGAGCCCTGTCACGAGGAACTCCGGCAGTAGCAACGTGAAGTTGTTCATCAGGTCGCCTCGAACCTGCTGAGAAGCTCAGTCACGCCGCTGCTGATAACCCTGATAAACGGGAACGGGAAGAGCCCTACCAGAAACAGGAACCCCACGAGTATCGCGGCGGAGAAGCCCTCGACGCGTGTCGCGTCCGTCTGGTCCTTCCACCTCTCGTCCAGGGGACCGAAGAAGACCTTGGCGAGCAATCTCAGGATGTAGACGGCGGTGATGGCCGCGCCTATTATGCCAAGCACTCCGAGCACGGGATAGGTATGGAAGAGGCCGAGGAACACCAGTAGCTCAGCGACGAAGCCGCTCAACCCAGGCAGACCCAACGATGCCAGCCCGGCAACCACGAAAAACGCGGCGGTCACGCCCATCCGCTTGGCCAGGCCCTCGAGCACCAGGCTGTCCCGAGTGTGGGTGCGGTCGTACACGACGCCGACGACGGCGAAGAAGAGGGCGGTCATTATGCCGTGGGAGAACATCTGCAGGACGGCGCCGGTGACCCCCAGAGGATGCAGGGTCGCGATGCCCATAATGACATAGCCCATGTGGCTCACGCTGGAGTAGCCTATGACGTATTTAAGTTCGCGCT
>JADFQF010000316.1 GCA_022561955.1 Chloroflexota bacterium
GGTGCTCTTGGTCGAGCCGAACGGGTGAACGGCTGCCGCACCTCGGACGCTAGGCGCTTGGCAGGGTCGGCCGTGTTCTCGGCCTCCACGGGAACGGGAAGACCGCAGTGGTGCTGGATCCGATGACGTATCGGTCGCGGCTGGCCGCACAAGTGCCACCGCCCCGGTTCCACATGCTTACCTATCACGGGGTGCTTGGAGCGTCCGCAGCAGGCCGGGGCGGGTCTTGATCGCCTTGCACAGGGTTTTCGGGGTTGACAGGTGTTCCGGACAGCTCTTCCAGGGTCTCCTTCCAGTATTTCTCAAATTCGTCGGGCCTGGTGTTTGACATTGCTTGTCCTCTCGTTGTACGAGCCGCTGCTAATCGTACGGACGCTCGCTCGACAATACGACGCCTAGGGATTCAGATGGGTCTTGAAGAAGTCGACGACGACGGCCTCGTGCTTGTAGCGTCCCGCCTCATGGCCGTGCCCATCGTACGGGTAAAGCTTCTTGTCCAGACTGCCGATGCTCCTGAAGAGCGAATAGCCAGTCTCCGGTGGGCACACGTTGTCCTGCAGCCCGATGTTTACGATTATGGGGCACGTCACCTTATCTGCGAAGCTAATGCCGTCGAAGTAGGCCAGCGTATTCTCGACGTCCTCGCGGCTCTCCGGATGCAGGCGCAGGTAGTCGTTGATCTCGTGGTAAGGGTACGTGTGGCTGAGCTCGATGGCGTCCATGTAGCCGCACAGGTAAGGCGCGCCGGCGGCAGCCGCTCTGACCTCCTGTCGCATCGCGGCCGTCGTGATCGTCAGGCCGCCACCCTGGCTGCTCCCCGCGACGCCTATGCGGTCCGGGTCCACCTCGAAGCGGCCCAGCAGGAAGTCAATGCCCCGCCACGCGTCCACGTAGAACCCGCGATAGGAGTAGGTGTTGCGGTCCGTGATGTTGTGCGTCAGCAGATTGGGATACCCGGGGTTGAACTGCCCGTTGCTTCTTAGCTTGCCCCTGGGAGCGGCGGTCAACGTGGCGTAGCCTCTCCTCGCCCACTCCTTAGGGACGGCCGGGTCGCTCTGGTAGCCGGGCAGGAAGAGCATTCCCGGCAGCCTGCCGGACCTGTTTTTCGGAAGGCAGTACCAGCCCGCAACGCGAACGTGGTCCAGGCTGTCGTAGAAGACCTGGTAGGTCTCGATCTCGTCCGAGCTCCTCAGGGGGTCCCGCAAGACCTCGACGTTGAGCGGAATCCCGGCCGCCTGAGCGAGCACATCGTCCCAGAACTCATCGAAATCACCCGGCTTCTCTACTTTGCAAACGTAGTCCTCGGAGACGACCCTGGGCATATCAACCCCCTCTTGAGGTTAGCTGCGCCCCTGACCCGGTCTGTGGCCGAGCCCGAGAGGCTTCAATATAAGTGGGAAAGGAAAACCGAGGGAATGGTACCACAGTGGGCGTCATGTCAATCCCGAATGCCGTGGACGAGCATGTGAGAGGGAGCACCGAGCTAAGATGGGGCGAGAATTGGAGCCTTACTGAAAGAGTACGACTGCTAGTTGGCCCGAAGCTGGCTACTTCTCCAGGATGCCGTGAATCTGGTCGATGAGTCTCTGAACATCACCGCCGTCGGGGACTGACGGGCCGGACTCGACGTAGGCTTCCAGGTCGTCAAGGGCCTCGTTGTAGTTGCCAAGACGATAGTTGACTACGCCCCGGTCGCGCCGCTCGGGAGACAGGTGGGGTTGCGTCAACAGCAGACCGTCTATCATCATGAGCACCCTGTCGTAATCGCGCCGCCGGAGGTATATGGCCTTGAGGTTCCGGATCATGCGAGCGATAAACTCCCGGTTGCTTATGGGTGTCAGGTAGCCGACATCCCATGGGACCGAGGCGCGTGTCGCCTCTTTGAGGCGCTGGGCGCACTCGTCTTCCGTCAGAAGAATGCCTCTGTTAAAGGGGTCTATGAGCAGGTCCGGCACGTCTCGATGGCGTACCATGAAATGTCCGGGCATGCCGACACCGGCAAGGGGCAATCCAGCTCTGACGCCTACCTCTATGTAGACGAGGGCCAGGGTGATGGGAATGCCGAGCTTGCGGTCCAGGACATCGTTCAGGTAGCTGTTGCGGGGGTCGTAATACTCATCGTGGTTGCCGCGAAACTGAATTTCGTCGAAGAGGTACTCGCTCAGGGTGTTGACGTGAAATAGCGGGTCATCTTCATCGGCAAACCGATATGCGACTCCCTCGGCCAGGGCCCCAATCCGACAGAGCTCGCGCTCCACACGCAGCTTCGGATACTCGGTCGAGGCGATGAGCAGCGCGGCGCGCGCAAGGTCGATATCTTCGTCCTCTGAACGTAAGATGTCGCCAAACTCGGTCCACGCGTCTGACCTGTTCATCTGTAAAAGGCCCTGCCAGTGTGCATCACGAACTTATTATCACGCCGTCTTCAGGCACATTATATAACGAAAAGCCCCGGACTGAGCCAGCCCAGGGCTTTTCGATTCTTGCGGAATCGAGGTGGCTTAGTTGTCCGCCGCCACCGCTACGGAGAGCTTGTCCCTTATGATCGCCCTCATCTGCTTGACGCGAGGAAGATTGGGGAACTGGCCGTCCTCTTCCTTCTTGTCATAGATCTTGTCGCCGTCGACAAATACCTGCAGAATGCCGGCGATACCGGGAGTAATCTTGATGGCGACTTCCTTACCGCCCTCTGCGAAGAACTCGGTGGCCATCCAGGCCGCCGTACCAAGATGGGCTCAAGGCACGCAGTATACGATCTCTACTTCAAACTTGCCTTCTCCAGCCATTCCTACCTCCTTGGAGTCTTAGGCGCGCCGGCCAGACCCGATACGTACTCGAGTCGGCTCATATGCTACGCCTGAGCTAGTCTTCCGAATCTACCACACGCCATAAACCGTGTCAATCTGAGTTATAAGTTATGAACTAATAATTTTCGGTGCAATGGGCGCATTTGACTACGTTGACACGGCAATGGCAGGTCTGGTACAAATGTTCTAAAGAGGATCGGTTATCAATCAGTACGTGTTGCGCGTAAGTTTATGTGCTATATTCCTTGCGTATTTAA
>JADFQF010000317.1 GCA_022561955.1 Chloroflexota bacterium
AGCATCACGAAGGACGAAGTTGACTGGTTGGTCAAGCAGGTGGACGAGATTATTACCGACCTGGAGAAGCAGCTTCTCTAACAGACATTAGGTCGTGAAATAAAAAGGAGCGGTGATCGTGCCGCTCCTTTTTATTTCGCGGGACATTTTTGCGTCAGGCATTAACTCCCCGCCCCTCCTTCGCTATTTACCTCCCCACAGGCAACGAACACGGAATACGTAGTCCACCGCCCTAACGAGCGAACCATTCATCAGCTTCTCGTTTTACAACCTCCGAATGTGTCCACTCCGTTTAAGAGGGATTAGCTTCCGGCCACCAGGCCCGTTCTGTTTTTTCGAGTCGTCTGTTCCGCATTGATCGTCCCGTTCCATAGGTGCATCTTTTGAGGTCAGTAGGGCTAGTTGCATTTGGCGTTATACTCATCATCGCTGGCGTTACGAGTCCCCTATACGTCATGCTCCTGACAGCGGAAGACGCCGACGTAGCCACGGCTGAAAAACCTCTAGTAAACGAAGCGGACGACGACGCCCAATATCAATGTCTCGAAGGCAGGTTCGCGATACCCATACCCGACGGCAGCCTCTTCTGGCAAGAGGCATTCCTATGCGGGAAGGACATGCGCTATTGGATGGGTGAGGGTGAGCCGCCCGGGCCGGTCATCAACACGCCCCCACAGAACTTCGACTAATGGAGCAAGCGCCCGCCCTATGCACCTAGGTATCGGGCCACTCCGCCAGAACGATCTCCACGGTGATGTCTTCATTTTCGCGGAAAATGGACAGCACCACGACCTCGCCGGGCCGCTTGCTATTGAAGTAGCTCACCATCTCCTCCACAGAACCCACCGCATTACCGTCGACTCCCGTAATAACGTCGCCTCTGCTGGTCAATGAACGGAAGGGCACGAGTCCGGCAGCACTCGCCGGGCTGCTGGGAAACACCTGCGTAACGACAACACCCTTTGAAATGCCAAGCGAGTCGGCGAGCTGTCTGCTTATCGGGCCTCCGCTTATCCCAAGCCACGGCCTCTTGACTTCACCAGGGGTTAGAAGGTCCGGCATCAATGCCCTCACGGTGTTGCTGGGAACGGCAAACCCAATTCTGAAGTCGCCAAGTCCGCTGAACGTAGGCGTCCTAACCGCGGAGTTGACGCCGATGACCAGGCCGTCGGAGTTCAGTAGCGGTCCGCCCGAATTGCCGGGATTGAGCGGAGCGTCCGTCTGAATCATGTCCGGAATTGGCCGCCGCAGCTCGCTAACAGGGCCCCTGCCGGTCCCGCTGACCACGCCCACGGTTATCGAGTTGAAGTTCCGGAACGGGCTGCCGATCGCGACAGCAAGCTGGCCGGGCCTAACCTCGTCGGAGTCCGCGAGCACCAAGGGGGTTATGTCCCTTACCTCCTGGGGGTCGACCTGGAGGAGGGCGAGGTCGTCTGCCGGACTCGTGCCCAGCTTCGTGGCGGTCAACGTGCGCCCGTCGCCAAGGTTGATGCTGATCTCCTCGGCGCCCTCCACGACGTGGCTGTTCGTCAGGATATGGCCGTCGCCGTCAATGAGAAATCCAGAGCCTGTGCCCAACTCCGACAGGGGAATCGTGGGATTCGTCCTGGAGACCGTTATCTCCACGACCGCGGGGCTGGCGCTCTCGAAGAGCTCCGTTATCATCGCCTCGTCGTATAGCGAGGCACGTCCGCCGACCGGGCCTCCGAAGGAATCCGAAAGCAGGCCCAGTGTGAATCCCAGCAAAATGGCGATCGCGGCCAGGCTGAACGCAAATGTCTTCGAGACGCCGGAGCGGCGATTTGCCTTCGGCTCTTCTCCCGGCTCGCGGTCCACCGGATCCTCCAAGTAGTATGGGCCTCTGCTGAATTGCATATTTCGCTTTCACTACGACGGCGAGACGTTTCGCCTACATCGTCCCATCGGTCTCCTCTTGTATGAAATCAAGTATAACCTCTGGCGGCCAGGGAGCAACCAGGGTACGCCCTTAAGCCGGGTTGATGCAGGCACATTGTTCCATGCTCGTCGCAACGCGGAGCGTCTCAGAACAATCGATTCTCCGGACGCTGATCGCCGGCTGCCGCCCTCGTTCTACCGAATCCCGCGAGGCTGCATCTAAAATGTTGGTGCAGCTGTCAAACATATCGTTTACCGGGGGAGAATTCGCATGCCCTATGGACGGACACTACTGATATTCGCGGGCCTTGCCGCCATCGGCGCAGTCGCATGCTCGTCGGCCATCGAACCGTCGGACACCGATCAGCCCGCAGCGGCGGCGGCGCCTGCAAAAGTCGCATCCGAGCCGCAGAGCGCCTCACCGGGCCAGGAGACTCAAGCGTCGAATCCGGGACCAACCGCGACGTCCGAACCCAAGGTGTTTCCCACGACTACTCCGCCTGCACCATCCGTAGCAAAGTTATCGATCCCGCCTACGCGGACTCCGGCCACTGCAAACCCGTCACTGACCGACAAGGTGCCAAGCCGCCTGAAGCGTAACTGGAAGACCGACTTCGATAAGCACTCCGTGGCGTTTAGCGAGATCATGTCCGGCGGTCCGGGGCGCGACGGGATCCCTCCCGTCGATGATCCAAAGTTCGTTGATGTCTCAAACGCACCGGAGTACATGACCGACCAGGAACCCGTGATAGCAGTCGAGATAAACGGCGACGCACGCGCATACCCCCTGGCGGTGCTCATCTGGCACGAGATCGTGAACGATGAGGTCGGCGGCGTGCCCGTTACCGTCACATACTGCCCGCTCTGCAACACGGCGATCACCTTCGACCGCAGGGTAGGGGACGACATTCTGGACTTCGGCACGTCGGGCCTTCTCCGAAACAGCGACCTCATAATGTGGGACAGGCAGACCGAGTCCTGGTGGCAGCAGATCACCGGCGAGGCAATCGTCGGGGAGCTGCTCGGCACCAAGCTGACCTTCCTGCCCACGCCCCTGATTTCGTGGGCCGACTTCGTGGAGGCCTTCCCCGATGGTCAGGTGCTCACCCGCGACACTGGATTCCTACGAAACTACGGTGGCCCACCCTACGCGGGCTACGACCAGCT
>JADFQF010000318.1 GCA_022561955.1 Chloroflexota bacterium
GGTTTTGACTCCTTGGGGGCACATCCTCCAGAACCCCGTCATTCCGGCGAAAGCCGGAATCCAGAAGGGGCTCCCCCATGATCATTTTGAGATAGTTATTAAGCGGCCGCTTCCAGCTCTGTCTTCAAGAAGTCCTTGGCGACGTGAGACGGCACCGCCAGGCCGACGTTTGGGCCGCTCATGATGGTATTGATACCGATAAGGCGGCCCTCGCTGTCCAGCAGCGGGCCACCGGAGTTGCCGGGCCGGAGCCGCATGTTGACGGCAAGCCACTCGCGCCCGGAGCCGTCATGTGACTCCAGGCCGATGGCGATGCCGGATGTCGCGGCGCCCACCTGGCCCCACGGGTGGCCGATTGCCAGGACAAACTCACCGGGCATGACACTCCTGGAGTCGCCGACGGGGATCGCCGGCAGGTCGTGTGCGTCCACGGTCAGGACTGCCAGGTCGTGCTCCTTGCTGACCGCCGCGACCCTGGCGTCCAGGACCCTTCCGTCTTCCAGGGAGATGCGAAGTGCCCTGTCGCGGACGACGTGAGCGTTCGTCAGGATGAGGCCGTCAGGGTGCCACACTGTCCCGGCGCCTCGCCCTCCCCCGTCGTCCAGGACCTCAACGACGCTCCGCCTGGCCACCTCAACGACCGAGGCCATCTCGCTGCTTATTTCATCGAGAACGCTTTTACTCTGCATATCCTCAGGGCCTCTCTCCCACGACGACCGAGATCTCTTTCAATTGCCCTGCCCGGACGAGCCTTACGGTGGAAGTCCGGCCTGCCTTGTCGCCCAGTGCGCCCAGGAGATCGTCGAGCCCTCTGAGCGGCTCCGAGTCCAGGGCGACCAGGGTATCCCCGACCAGAAGGCCTCCCTTGTCCGCCGGGCCATCCTCCACGATGGAAGCGATGAGAAGCCCCATGTCCTGGCCGGTCTCGTCGGCGATACTCGATTGAAGTCCGACGGGTTGGGCACCGACGCCAAGGAATCCCCTTAGCACGCGGCCGTGCTCAAGAAGCTGGGCCACGGTCTTCTCCAGCGTGGCCACCGGAATGGTCGCGGCCGCGCCCCTGATCAGGGCAGACGTATTCATGCCTACGACCTGCCCGCTTGGTGCGACCAGCGGCCCGCCGGAGAACCCCGGATACATCGTCACATCCGTCTGAACGTAGCTGTCGACGGCGCCGCCTGCCGGGGTGCGCCAGGCATCGCCCACCGCATTCACCATGCCCAGGGTCGCACGAGGATCCTTCCCAGGACGGCCCAGCGCCAGGACGAGATTGCCCGCGCTGACGGAGTCCGCCGACGCTCGTTGAACCGCCGTCAGTCCCGATTGCTCCGCCTTCAAGACGGCGACGTCGATGGACGGGTCACGCCCGACCAGCTTTGCCGCGGCGGTGCCGCCATCGGGCAGGCCTACGCTTATGTCCTCGTCCCGCTCGACGACGTGGTGCGCCGTGACGATGACTCCATCGTCCGACCAGACGATGCCGCTGGCGGGCATACGCCTTCTCGCCTCGACCCTGACGACGCCGCGGCCCGCATCGACGACAAGCTCCGCGATATCATCCGATAGCTGTGTAAATACCCCTGACATTTTTTCCCCCTTTACGGCGAGTTGCCTTCGAATATGTAACGTGATTCCGCAGCTATTACTCTGCGTCTATTCCAAGATAGGAGACTCGGACTCGAAGCGCCTCGCCCATTCGGGCGGGGTAAGACCTGGAAGAAGGTCTAGGTCTAACAAGCCAAAAAAATTGGGGAGTGCAGAGGGGCTAAGCCCCTCCGCCGGGAGTCTGAGAGCCTGCCCTGTCCGACTCCTTGAATTGAACTGCTTCGGACTCCGTCGCCGCGGAGAGCACCGCCGAAGGGGTGTCCCTCAGGTACAAATTTCTTCCCATTCCTCACTCGAAAAGACGCCGGAGTGATGGTCCAAAGAGTTTTTCAATACAATGCTAGAGGGGTAAAAGTCCTGAGCGCGTGGCGTTCATGACGGCCTCGGTGCGGCTGTGAACGCCGAGCTTACTCATGATGGAGTTCACGTGAAACTTGACCGTGTGCTCGCTTATGTCGAGGTCGTAGGCGATGGACTTGTTCGAAGAGCCGTCGGCGACGAGGCGTAGGACCTGCATCTCGCGAGGGGTAAGGCCTCCTGTTTCACCGTCTCGCGTGGATGCGGGAGCGTTGCCGCTCAGGCTTGCGGACAGCTCCGGCTCGATAACGACGAGCCCCTGCATCGCGGCAACAACGGCAGCGGCTATCCTCTCGGCGGCGGCATCCCTGTAAACCAGACCGGCGGCGCCCAGGCCGGCGAATCCGGGCATGCCGCTCTCCCGTTGCACCAGCAGCACGATTGGCGGGCCCTCGCCGACGAGATCGACAATTCGCGATAGGCCGGCCGCAGAGTCCCGACCGGCATCCCACACGACGGCGTCGGGCTGATATGCCTCAATCGCCGCGGCCACATCCAGAGACGGCATCTTTGCCACGACGGTCATGCCCGGCACGCCCGAAAGCTCGGCGGCCAGGCCGGACCGGGCCAGCGTGTCGTCGGCGACTACCAGAATTCTTGTGCTGTTATAATCGTATTCCGTCATGAGCGGGTCCTCACACCCTAAATTCATCATAGGAAATTTTTCAGCCGGCCGCCAGCCTTCATCCCAGGCAGAGGGACACGCAGCTCACTTCCATCGCGTTTTCCAGGAGGCAAATTACGTGACATGCCCTCGCCTCAACGGATCTGAAAAGACGGATTTTCATACCTCAAAATTGGCCATTCGAGGGGCCTGCATATCGTCATTCCCAGTGTAGGCTGTCCGGCACGAGAGGTTTGCTGCGATTGGCGACCGCACCACACCACCCGGATGCTTCATCCTCCTCCGCCCGCCGGCGAGGCGGGTCAGGCGGTCTCAGCATGACCGTGGTTCGAGAGGCTCGCCATAATCGAATAAAGGCTCACCACGACCAGAATCACCCCACCGTTCGCCCCGAGCATGTCGAAGGGTCGAGGCATCCGGGTCCGGTTGCCCGACGATACCCTCCGTGCTAGAATTCCGGTATCAAATTTCCGA
>JADFQF010000319.1 GCA_022561955.1 Chloroflexota bacterium
GACGTCCGATAGCCCGAAACGACGCAGCCGAATATTTATTACCAGGCCGCCTAGTACCTAGTTCCAGAAAAACGCGAACAAATCAAGGCCACTGCACCGCGTGATACAGCGCTGTATAAGTTACGCGGACTTTCGGAACCAAGTACTAGTCTTACGCCGACACTATGCTTAGATCGCCCCTCTCCGCGCGCGGAGAGGGGGCTTGGGGGAGAGGTCCGGTCAGAGCGCTTCACGAATACTATCCAAAACGGTTTCTAACGAATTCTCAATCTCGTCATTTGTGAATCGCAATACTCTGAATCCCAGGGCTTCAATGTATTCTTGGCGCGAAATGTCTCGTTCCGCATGACCATCGTGGACCGGACCATCAACTTCGATTACTAGACTAGCTTTCGCACAATAGAAGTCAACCACGAAACGTCCGAGCGAATGCTGCCGCCTAAATTTTAGACCACCGACTTGGTGTCTTCTTAGCCGCTGCCAAAGCTTGTCCTCGGCCGAAGTAGAATCACGGCGCATTCGCCTGGCTTGAGGTTTTAGTCGCCTCCAAAGGCTAGGCGTCGTATGCCAGGGAGAATGTTGTTCCACGTGCTGATCATCCGAGCTCATACCATGATAGTCCGTATTGACTGAACTAATGCGTAGACGACCTCTCCCCCAAGTAGTTCAAAATACGAAGCAATGCAAAGTTCGCCCCCTCTCCGTGCACGGAGAGGGGGTTGGGGGTGAGGTGAGGTCCGTTCAGCTCAGTCCGGCGAAGCGCTCCGCCTGGCCGACGATGTCAACGCCGACACGCTCGCTCCACGCCGCAAGCAGCTGCTGCGTGATGGGGCCGGGCCTGCCGTCGCCGACCTCGCGCTTGTCCACCCTGGTGACGGGAAGTACGCAAGGGCTGGTGCCGGAGAAGAAGGCCTCGTCGGCGTTGTAAAGATCGTAAGGCTGCAGCTCCTCCTCGACGATGGGAATGTTTAGCTGCTCGGCCAGGTCGAAGACGGTGGCTCGCGATATTCCCTGCAGGATGCTTCTGTCGCCCGCGGTGCGAATGACCCCGTCCTTGACCATGAAGACGTTGTAGCCGGTGCCCTCGGTGATGTTGCCGTCGAGGTCGGTCATTATGGGCCATGCCTCGGGATCGACATCGGCGACCTCGAGCTCGGCCAGATTGAAGTTCATACGGCTATAGTGCTTCACCTTGGGGTCCAGCGCCTCGACCGGATAGCTTCGTGTCCTGGGAATAACTCCGTGGGCACCCTCGCTGTAGTACCGCGCGAATCTGCGGAAACTTATGGGCTGCACGTAGACGCATATCGCCGGCGGCCCTGCGTTGTGAGTCCAGGCACCGGCGCCTCTCGTCACGAACTGCCTGACGGTGAAGTCTCCGGCCTCCGCCCTGTGAGGCTCATTTCGAGCTATGATCTCCTCGCTCACCTGCATCATCTCTTCGAAGCTCATGCCGGTGTCGATTCGGACGTATTTCAGCGAGCGATAGAGCCTGTCGACGTGCTCTTTCATTCGGAAGCTCTTGCCGTTGAAGGTCCTGGCCACGTCGAAGACCACGTCGCCTACCTCGAAGCCCCTATCCAGGGGGCTGATTTTCACCTCGCTGAAAGGGACCCATTCGCCGTTGAAGTACGCTGTGTGGTCTACCATTTCCGCCTCCCGTGGGTTGCAAGACGACTTTGCCCGATTATACTTTGGCTCAGGTTAATTGGATAGCGAGGCGTAGAATTCGCTCACAAACATGAATCGCGTCTGCGAAATAAATCCGGCCTTATATGTTGAGGTGAGAATATGACGGACTCTACACGGCTAGACGGCCAGGTGGCCATAGTGACGGGGGCCGCCCAGGGCATAGGTCGAGGCATCGCGATCGTTCTGGCGGAGGCCGGGGCAAAGATAGTCATCGGCGACCTTCAGGATGCAGGCGGCACCGTGGGCAGCGTTCGGGCCGCAGGCGGGGAGGCCGTCAGCACGATCATGGACACCAGCAGGCCCGAGGACGATCAAGCCCTGGTGCGGCTTGCTCTGGACGGGTACGGTCGGCTGGACATCCTGGTGAACAACGCGGCCATCGACGAACCCGAGGGCAACGTCTGGGACCTGCCGGACGAGGAGTGGCGCCGCACGATCGACGTGAACCTCAGCGGCGTGTTCTACTGCTCCAAGGCGGCGCTCAAGCCCATGCTGGAGGCGGGCAGAGGGTGCATCATCAACATGAGCTCGCAGTCCGCGAAGTCGGGCCGGGTTGGAGTGTCTCCAGCTTACAACGCGACGAAGGCGGGCGTTCGCGGCCTCACGATCGCATTTTCGGCACAGGTCGCTCAGTACGGCGTTCGCGTCAACGCCATCATGCCGGCGCTCATCCTGTCGCGAGACTTCGGCTGGTCTCCCGAGGAGGTCATGGACAGGCAGCTGGGCTATCCGATGGGCGCAGGCACTCCGCGAGATATCGGTGAGGCGGTGCGATATCTGGCGAGCCCGGCCGCGCGCTGGGTGTCGGGCACGGCATTGGAGATTACCGGAGGACAACAGAGGGGCTAGGGGACGTCAGGCGCAGCGGGCATCGCGCAGAGTTATTTCGGCCATTCGGCATTGATGGGGGATTCGGGAACTTAGCTTGAACAAAGACAATAGCTACAAACACTTCTTCGTGGACCTGGACGGCACCCTCATCGACCGGAGCGAGAAGATATCCGTCCGGGTAAAGCGGGCTGTCAAACAAATATCCAAGAAGATTCCTGTATCCATCGCCACCGGGCGCGAGATGGCCCACGTCATCGACTACGCCCGCCAACTGGGCCTGGATACGCCTCAGATCTGCGACGGCGGGGCAACCGTTCTGGACCCCGCCACCGGAATCGCCACATGGTGCAACCCGCTGGAGCCGGGGGACGCCGAAAGACTCGTCCGTCGATTGCACGCTACAGGAACCCCCTTCATCGCCACCTACCCCGGCGGCTCGGCCACGGACATCGGTGGCGTCACTCATTGGAACCTGATCCGTGTCTCCGCGCTGGACATCTCGGAGCAGGCGGCGGGCGGTCTGGCAGCCCGAT
>JADFQF010000014.1 GCA_022561955.1 Chloroflexota bacterium
CGGAGTCCCTGGGCGAGACGCTGCCTCTGGGCAGCCGCAAGGGCGATTTCGTGATCACGGCTGACGTCCGACTCGATAACCGCGAGGAGCTAATGAGTGAGCTAGGCTCGTCGAATGGCGGAGGCGAAGGGACTGGCGATAGCCGGCTCATCCTAAGCGCATACGAGAGATGGGGCGAGGACTGTACCAGCCATCTGGTTGGGGACTTCGCCTTTGCGATCGCCGACGGCAGGACTCAGACCCTGTTCTGCGCGAGGGACCACTTCGGCGTAAAGCCGTTCTACTACTGTAACGACGGGGACATATTCGCCTTCGCGTCGGAGATCAAAGGCATTCTTTCCTTATCGGCAGTACCCCGAGTCCTGGACGAGGTCGCGGTGGGCGATTACCTGACGTCGACGCTGAATGACGTTGAGCGCACCTTTTACAAGGACATCCGCCGGCTGGCCCCTGGACATCAGCTGACCATCCGGCACGGCGATATGGCGGTCCGCCGCTACTGGGCACTGGACCCTTCTCGAGAGCTATTGCTTGGCTCCGACGAGGAGTATGTGGAGGGATTCAGAGAGGCCTTCCATAACGCCGTTCGGAGCAGGATGCGCAGCGCGCACCCCGTCGGCAGCTTCTTGAGCGGAGGGCTGGACTCGTCGTCGATCACCTGCGTCGCCAGAGAGATGGCCAAGGGGCAAGACTACGGCAGGCTTTCGACGTTCTCCGCCGTGTTCGACGACGTCGCGGAGTCAGACGAGAGTCAGTACCTGAACCTCGTGCTGTCACAGAACGGAGTGGACCCGGAGGTCATACGCGGCGACCGGCTTAGCCCGCTCGTGGACCTCGAGCGCCGTATGAAACATGAGGACGAGCCGATACTGGCCTACAATCTGCACCTCAACTGGAGTCTGTTCGAGGCCGCTTCAAAGAAGAACGTTCGCGTGATGCTGGACGGCTTCGACGGCGACACGACTATCTCACACGGCACGGGCCTCTTGAGAGAGCTAGGGCGTAATAGGCGCTGGTTAGCGCTGGCGAGAGAGTCCAGGGCGCTGAGCAAGCATTCCAAGGTTTCTCCCTGGAAGCAGGTGAGCAGATCTGTCTGGCACTATCAGGTGAAGCACTGGATTCCCAAACCCGTGAGACGCACCCTGTCCGCTATCCGCTCGGGCCTTCGTGGTGGGTCCGACGCTCATGATGAGCCCGGTTGGCAGGCGTATGTAAATAAAGACTTTGCCCGTCGGGTCGGTCTCCGGGAAAGGATCGAATCCTACAAACATCCTTCGGAGAAGACTGAGCGAGAAGGGCACTTCAATCGGCTTACATGGGGTGTAATGCCTTACACGCTGGAGGTCCTGGACCGTTCCGCCGCCGCATTCGGCATCGAGCCCAGATACCCTTTCTGGGACAAGCGGCTGGTCGAATACTGCCTATCCCTTCCTCCGCAGCAGAAGCTGAGGAACGGATGGACGAGGTGGGTATTACGCGCCGCAATGGAGGGCACACTGCCTCCCGGCATTCAGTGGAGGGGCCGTAAATCCAATCTCGGACCGGGCTTCGAACACGGCCTACGTACATTCGAAACGAAGCGAATAAGGGAGGTAATTTGCGAAAATTCAGAAAATCTGTCAAGATATCTTGATATCGACGCCCTGAAGCAGACAGCACACAGATTCGCAGCGACCGAGGTTGACGGCGACTCAGTCATCCTTTGGAAGGCAACGAATCTGGCCATGTGGTTAAAGAAAGCCAATATCTCGGCCTAATGTAACGGCGTATATCAATCAATTGCCGTAGGAGGATTTAAGATGGAGGACAAGCAGAAGATGGATGATCGAAAGACCATGGAGGAGTCCAAGAAGGAATACGAGAAGCCCGAGCTAAAGGTACACGGTGACCTTCGGAAGATCACTAAACAGGGCGGCGGCAACCAGATCGACGTTCCCATAGGCACGTCGATAGACGACGATACCACGATCAACGACATAACTTCGTAGGCTATCGACTGTCTAGTCGACCTGATTCTAGTGAATGCATGATTGGAAGGCTTTGCCGGGCGTTTGGTAGGACCATCGAGGTCCGCCCAACGCCACGGCAGGCCGTGAGGTGGAGGAAGTGCTGCCGGGCTCGTAGTCTAGTCGGCTGAAAAGGCCGATTTACGGGTGGCCTGAACGAGCCGCGTAGTGGTGTGGGTTTTATGCATCGATATACTGTCTTCGGGTTAAAATTTGCCTCCGATATCGAGTTCCCTGGCCTTCTTTCTGAAGAAGGTGAGCGGGAATTCGCGATTCGACTTGGCCCTGTTGCGGCCCAAGCGCCTCCGCAGCTATCGGACCTCCTAGCCTCCTACTGGTGGAGCGAGGGGTC
Source organism: Chloroflexota bacterium (assembly GCA_022561955.1). The sequence goes on from JADFQF010000014.1 coordinate 2,359, forward strand.
CTTCTATTTGCGTTGGAAGGGCGTCGCCACTTGCCGGGTGCTCGGGGCCAAAGAAATCGTCGTCGACATCGCCCCGTACGCCGATATGGCGAGGGTCAATCAGTTCGTGCTGGGCCCCGCCATCGGAGCTCTACTGCATCTACGCGGCGTGTACATGCTCCATGCCAGCGCCGTGGAGATAGGTGGCCGCGCAGTCGTGTTTGTGGGCGGTAAGGGTCACGGAAAGTCGACGCTGGCCGCCACAATGTACGACAGAGGCCACGGCTTCATCTCCGACGACATCGTGCCTGTCACTCTCTTCGAAGACCAACTATACGTGTCGCCGGCCTACCCTCAGGTCAGGCTGTGGCCCGACGCCATTGAATCCATGGGCCATAATCCAGAATCTCTCCCCAGGGTATCCGAGCTTTTTAACAAGCGTTATAGACTTCTCGAGGAGCGCTTCCGGCGGGACCCGCTGCCGCTGGCCGGCATTTACCAGCTTCGGGCCACGGATGATGAGCTCAGCATTGAAAAGCTGCCGCCCCAGGAGGCCCTCATGGCCTTGCTGCAAAATATCTACGTCGCCAGGTTCGGCGACCTCCTGCTGAAGCCTTCAGACAAGAACATGCTCGAAATGAGCGCCGATATCATAAGAAGAGCTCCCATGATGCGACTAAACAGGCCGTCCTCCCTCACTATGCTGGACCTCGGCGCGAAACTGGTGGAAGAACAGGTCTCCGGCGGGAGCCTTCAAGATATCGAGCCTACTACGGCGGCCAAATCCAAAGTGATTCCGGCAGCCCTCTGATTCCGCTAAACCAAGGGGCGACTCTTGACCGATAAGATGCAAGAAGCCAGGACCCACCTGAACCACCTGTCTGAAATGTTTCGGATCGTCTGGTCTGCGGGAAGGACATGGACGCTGGCGTGGGCGGTCCTGCTCGTCGTGCAAGGGCTGCTGCCCGCGGCTACCGTGTATTTGTCGCGGCTGCTGGTGGACGGCGTCGTGGCCGTTCTCGACCATGGGCTGGACCCGACAACCGCCCGGCCGGTCATAACATACGGCATCCTCATGGCGGCGTCGCTGCTCTTGATCGAGGTCATACAGAGCCTGCTCACGTGGATCAGAGCGGTCCAGTCAGAGCTGGTACAAGACCGTATAAGCTCACTGGTGCACCAGCGTGCCGTCAAGCTCGACATCGCCCACTACGAGTCTCCGGAATTTCACGATCGGCTGGAGATGGCAAAGGGCGACGCGGGCTCTCGGCCAATCGCCCTACTCGAAAGCATCGGTACGTTCACTCAGAACGGAATCACTCTCGCCGCGCTGGCGATCATGATTATCCCTTACGGTGCGTGGCTTCCCGTCGTACTCGTTGTCGGCACCTTGCCCGGGCTCTTCGTGGCGATGCGATTCAGCGGGCGATTCCACGGCTGGTGGGTCAGCTCCACGTCCGAGAGGCGCAAGGCCCAATATTACGACCTCATGCTTACCAGCAGCGATGCCGCCCCGGAAATTCGCATATTCGGACTCGGTGGTTATTTCCAGAGCGGCTACATCGGCCTGCGCAAGAGGCTGAGGCGTGAGAGAATAAAATTGACGAGGGACCAGAGCGCGGCCAGGTTTCTGGCCGGGCTCGTCGCGTTGGCCGCATCCGGGGCCGTCATGGGGTTGATGGTCTGGCGCGCGCTGCTGGGAATGGTCACCCTCGGCGACCTGGTCTTGATTTACCAGGTGTTCATACGCGGCCAGGGCCTCATGCGCTCGCTCCTGTCCAGCGTGGGCCAGATCTACTCCAACAGCCTCTTCCTGGGTAGCTTCCTGGAATTCCTGAAGTTGAGGTCTAGCCTATCCGACCCGGCCAATCCGGAGACTTTGCCCACCAGGTTGCGTGAAGGGCTCGGCTTCAAGGGAATTACGTTCAGGTATCCGGGCAGTCCAAAACCCACGTTGGAAGGCTTCGACCTCCAAATACCAGCGGGCAAAATATCGGCCATAGTCGGGCCCAACGGCGCCGGGAAGAGCACGCTGGTAAAGCTGATCTGCCGTTTTTATGACCCCGAATCCGGTGCTCTCGAACTGGACGGCGTGGACATAAGAAACTACCCGGTGGAGGACCTGAGAAACCACCTCAGCGTGCTGTTCCAATTTCCCGTGCGCTACCAGGAGACCGCAGCCCGTAACATCTCCGTCAGCAACGGCAATTCGGGCCATGAACGAGCGGACGTGGAGGCGGCGGCGAAGCTGGCCGGGGCCCACGACCTCATCATGGGCCTGCCCAAGGGCTATGACAGTGTGATGGGCAAGTGGTTCGCCGAGGGCACGGAGGTCAGCGGCGGCGAATGGCAGAGGATCGCTCTTGCCAGGGCCTTCGTCAGGAAGTCTCCGATCATGGTGCTCGACGAGCCCACCAGCATGATGGATTCCTGGTCTGAGGCCGACTGGTTCAAGAGGTTCCGCGGGCTCGCGAAGGGGGCGACCTCGATAGTGGTCACTCACCGCTTTACCACCGCGATGCAGGCGGATATCATCTTCGTAATGGACGAGGGGAAGATCGTCGAGTCGGGCTCTCATCGAGAGCTTGTGGCCCAGGATGGCCTCTATGCGCAGTCGTGGAAGGCGCAGATGGAAGCCCCCTACGCCGACGACCTGAACGAAGCCTCGAACGGCACCGGCGAAGCGTCCGAGCTGGACGCCGCGGACCGAGAGCCGAGACGGCCGTACGTACACTAGAGTCCGGCCATTCGTCGCTTTGAACTAGCACGAATAAAGTCGCATAATCGTTAGTTATGGGGCGTCACAGCCTCCAGTTCCAACATATAATTATACTTAGTAACTATCTCAAAACCTCTGTCCGGGATGAATCCTATTTTGAGATAGTTTCTTAATAATCCGGCCCGCGCAGAGCCTGCGCCTGGAGACCGTTAAGCGTTTGAAAGTTACATCGGAAGCAGCATTCCTGACATTGTCATGCCGAGATTCGTCGCTGGCATCGGACCGCACTCTGACCGAGCACGCGAGGTCCGTGTCCGATTGGGACAGGGCGGTCAGTATCTCTGCATCGCACTGCATCCTGCCCCAGGTCATGCGCGTCGTCAGCGGTCTTATGGGTACGGGCATCGTTCCGGAAGGGGTCGTATCGCGCCTCAGGGACTTGACTCATACCGACGTTGCCCTGCAGGCCAGGCTGAGAATTGCCTTGAAGGAGATGCTTCCGGTCATTCGTGAAAACGGAGCGGAAGTCATCGTCCTGAAGGGGCCGGCCATCGCTCAGCTTCTCTACGAGACGCCCGGGGAGCGAACGTACAAAGACCTGGACCTCCTGTGTAGAGAAGAGGATTACGGGAAAGTCTGGGAGGCGCTAACTTCCCTGGGGTATCGCACGACCGCAGGTCCGACGCTGCCCGCCAGAAAGGCCGAGCAGGAGACGCATTTCGAGCGCAAGTTTCATCACCCCGACGGCCTGGCCCGAGTGGACGTGCATCCCGACGTGATGAAGCTGGGCGTCCGCCCTCGCCATGCCGATGACCTGTGGAAGCGGGCCGTGCCGACGATGTTGGAGGGGGAACCCACCTGGGCTCTAAGTCCCGAGGACCAGCTTCTCACCCTCTGCGTTCACCTGCACAGGCACGGCTTCATCAGGCTGATCTGGTTCAAAGACATAGATCTCCTGCTCAGGCGCTACGGCGACGATCTCGACTGGGGCACGATCAGGGCAGATGCCAAGGCGGAGGGCTCCGAGTCCTCGCTCTGGTACACGTTGATGCTCACTAGGAAGCTGCTGGGTACGCCCCTGGCGCCGGAGATAGAGAAAAGTTTCAGGCCCAATCCCCTCATTCGACTGGCCTACCACCTCATCTGGCCCGAGTCCGACGCCATGAACCTCAGAAGCGTGACCAGGCGGAGGGCCGTCCAGTTTAGCGTCACGGAGTCGTGGCGTGGCATGCTGCCGAGCCTTCTGCTAATGGGGCGGAAGCGTGAAAAGATCGAGATCATTCTCAGGCGTGTGCGCCCCTTCTGACCTTCGCCTTCTGGTATTTCCCACCCGTGATGATTTCAAAAAGACTGCGAGATTGTGCTATCCCTATGTCTGAAATCTTCCGGCGGGAATATTGGGGCCCCAACTACTCAGCCCAACAGAATAAAACAGGCATCGCAAACGTGGCCCGCCGGACGAGTGGTCCGCTGACTGGTGGAAGAAAACGGCGGGTGGCCCAATCGGCCGGGGCTAGTAGCTCTTGAAGAGCTTGCCCCAGCCGGTCTTCAGCGCTTCATCTACCCTCTTGCGTCCAACCACGGGCAGCCAATAGCTGTTGTGGTAGAAGTTGGACGCGAATATGCCCAGCGTAATTAGCGGGGTGCGGACCAGGAAGCCCTCAATAGGTTTCAGAGGGCCACTATAGACGAGCTTCTGGACGTTGCTGAAGAACGTATTTTCGCTGCCGGTGAAGCCCCAGTTGACCTCGCTTACGTCTGCGCCAACGACCTCGATGTCTTTCACCTGACCACATCCCAGGCCCATCTCATGCGCGATTCGTATGAAGGGGATGCTCATGGGGTCGAAGCCCATCAGCTTGGCGGAAACGGCGTCTACGGCGACCTGGTCTGCGCCGGCCAGGATAACGTTCTTCTCATGCCATCTCATGGCCCTCGGACCGGGCCCGTCTCCCGCCAACGTTCCATCGACGACGGCAAAGAGGCCGGGATGGATCTCCTTCTGTATCTGAAGCAGGTCCACCAGGGTCTCGTGAATTACCGAATGCGTCCAGTGACGCCGGTGGTTCAGGAGGCCTCCGAAGGCATTTTTCATGGCGCCGGTCATCGTGGTAAAGACGTGGGTCTTCACCGTCGGAAGGTGGACGATATTCTTGCCTCTCAACGCATCCGGAATCTGGAAGCCGTCGGGATAGACCTTGTCCAGCACCAGCATCTCGGATTTCGGGCGGAAGTCCGTCCACCTCGTCTCCTCCAGATGAAGAGAATCGAGCCCATACTTTTCCTCGACCGCCTGGTGCTTGTTGTTGAAGGCCCCTTCCCTCGCGTCCACGACGACCGTGCCGTTGTGGGTCGGGATGAGGTCCGAGTACCCGAACCCATTCAGGGCCTTTATGACGCCCTCTAGCTGCCAGGGAGTCGTCGAGCACGCCGGATAGTAGTGCTGCCAGGAGATGTTTATCTTCAGCAGCGTCGTCAAGTCCTTGGGAAGGAAGCTCTCGCAGCCGGCCAGCTCCATGACCGTGCGATAGTCATCGAAAACTGTTTCCGGCCTCGTATAGACTACGGCGACCTTCGAATGTCCCGCGGGCGATTCCTGGTCGAGCGCGGCGGGTCTGGTCTCGGGGAATGTGGCCATTCAAAACTCCTGCTATTCGATATCGATTCACGTAATGCGTCGTACGGGTCCGGTAGCCGCAGTCCGCGATTCACGTAGTAGCCACGCCGTCAGGCGGTCAAGATATCTACCATTATACTAACTATGGACTCTTATCATTGCCGTTATCCAGCAGCGTGACTGACGAGTCCGTCTTTCGTACGTAAACAAACCAGCCGTCCGGCGGAGAAAGCTGCCGGGTAACATTAACGTACTCGTCGTCCCACTCGTCGTATTGGGGCAGAAATCTATCCAGGTACTCGTTGCTGTCAAATATTATCTGCGCGTCGTTCTCTTTCAGATATTCGAGAAATCGCCCCTCCTGGTGTGCGGTCAGGACATCGAAATTCATCTTGCCGTCCAGATTCACAACGGTGCCGCGAAACTGGTAGCCGGTGCGGCCGGTCTGGAACATGTGCACGTCGGTGTCGAAGTCCTTTTCGATGAGCCAGCTGATGGCCGGGGTGATCCAGTCGCCCTGCGCGACGGGCCGGGTGATCCACAGATACGAGTGCATGGACAGAAAAACCGCGATCACGAGCAGAGCGGCCGGTGCGAACGCCTTCGGACTCATGGTTCGTCGTAGGGCATCCAGAACGAGCGAAATCAAGAGGAGCAGCAAGATAGCGACGGGCATGAAATAGCTGTCGAAGCGCCACGGCGTGTGGCTGAAGCCCGTGTAGAAGACGACAAGGGCTGCCGATGCAACCACGTGTGGCGCCAGCAGGCCGAACCTGTGATCGTCTCTGAAGCGGTACGCCAGCCCAACCACGATCAGGAAACCCATCGAGCCGATACCTAAAAGAATCCCTCTGCCCAGGCCCACCTCGCTCAGTACGTTGCTAACGGAGGAAAGAGGGATCGGCAGAAGCTGCCTCGCCGCCTCGTTCAGATTGTAGAAAATGCCCGGGTTCGGGTAGATTCCGCCGGATGTCGCGGTGCCGCTCTGGGGAGATATGCTGCCCTGAAAGATCAGGGGCACGGATAGCCACAACGCAAGAAACAGCGCGGACACCGTGCCGGAAATGCCGACGATCATGACGCTTCGCCTGGAGATAGACAGCTTGAGCAGCAGGAATACCAGGTAGGCCGCTCCAAAGAAGACCCCATCGATTCTAGCGAGGTAAGCGATTCCCAGCGCCACACCGAAGAGCGCCGCCCAACGAACATCAGGGGCGGTGAGACCGTCGGAAGACCGCCTGGGAGACCCGGCCCACAGCAAGATCAAGCCCAGAAGGGCGGCCATATAGACCGTCACCTCGAGCGCCGATGTAGACAGTCTCAACCAGCGCAGGTCATTGGCGAAGACGGCAACAGTCAACACGAACAGGAACGTAGAAGGCTTTCTAGAAAGCTTGTTTGCGGTGAGACCGGCCAGGGCCGTAGCGGCGACCACGGTCACCAGCATCAGGCCCAATACGTAAATCAGGTCGGTGCCGCCAAATATCCTGCTTAGCACGAAGGGTACGCTTAACAGACCGGCCCACAGCGGCTGGAATCCGGTCGTCAGAGATACTCCGTCGGCGGTGGGTCCAAGGCCCTCCGCCATGCTCCGCGCGACCGTGAGAAAGTAAAATCCCTCTTCATGAAACACGGTGGCGGCGGGTGTCTCGGAGCGCACGATCTCGACGAGTTGCGGCGCATATTGTCTGAACACCGCCAACGTCGAAAGGAGCAGCAACGCTGCGATCATGAAACGAGAAATATTTCGGCCCGTTTCCCGAGGGTTGTTAGCTGTCAATGTCTAATCTCTCAAGGTACATATCGAGTCTCGGTTCATACCCTTGAACGCCGGCCGAGGGCTTACCTGGCCACGGCCATTACGGCGAGGGCCGTGATGCCCCAAAGAGATATAGACGCAAGGAGGGGCAGATCTTTGATCAGCAGCAGCTCCGGGCTCTCGCTATCCACCGACTTGCTCATGATGAACAGGTAGCGGAAGAGGCCGAATACTACGAAGGGTATCGTGAGCATCATGCTCTTGTCGGCAGGAACGTTGCTTGCCGAGAAGGTGTACAGCGCATAGGCCATCATCGTGCTAGTCGCCGTAATCGTTATCAGCTGGTTTAGTATCTCCGGCGTGTAGAGGCCCAACACTTCTCTCTGGGTGGCCGCGCTGTCGCCGGCGGTCTTAAGCTCGCCGAGACGCTTGCCCAGCACCAGGAACAGCGCCCCTGAGCCCACGGTAATGTACAGCCACGGGGAGGTCACCACATCGATCGCCATGGACCCGGCCACCACCCTGAAGATGAAGCCGGAGCTCAATATGATGACGTCCAGAATGACTAAATGCTTGACCTTTGTCGTGTAGGCGAAGCTGGCGATCAGATAGACCAGGGCGACCAGGGCCACCTCGAATCCAACAATGACACTCCCTACCAGGCCTACGGCAACGAGTCCGACGGCCACGATATTTGCCAGCGAAACAGGAATGACATTCGAGGCTATCGGCCGAAATCGCTTTCTAGGGTGTAGGCGGTCACGCTCCCTGTCCATGATGTCGTTGAAGAAATAGACGCTGCTGGATATGGCGCAGAACGCGAAAAACGTGAGCGTGCTTCGCCCGGCGAGACCGGCAAACATATTGAGATCGGTCAATGTCCACCGCTCTCCCAGGGAAAATACCAGGGGTAGGAAAATGAGGAGATTTTTAGTCCATTGCCAAGGACGTGCGGTCATCACCAGGCCACGGACTACGGAAAAACCGCGAGGAATTGCTAAACCTAAAGAGCTTGCCATAGAACTTTTAGTCCTTTCCCCCTAATCCCCGTTCCCCGTTACGTACTCTGCCTTATTCGGGTCGGACGCCAATACCCGAGTTGAAGGCCCCGCTTCTTTTTTGGCGTCGGTAAACTTGATCAAGAGTAGTGAGAGGACCCCAATGAGGAGCGCAAACCATAGAGTCGAGACCCTGATTATTAGGGTGGCCGCCGATGCAATAGTCGTGCCGATGCCGGCCCTTTGGAGCAACGCAAGCATGGCTCCCTCCGTGCTGACCAGTCCGCCCGGCAGCATCGTTACGGCCCCCAGCAGGCTGGAAGCCGCATATATGGACACCGCCGCCAGAACAGGCAGCTCCGATCCCAGACCCTTCAACACGATCCAGAAGGCGTATCCCTCCGCAACCCACGCCAGTGCGCCAAGAGCCAGGGAGAGAGTCATGATCTTGAGTGAAAACAGAGATCTGAAGGCGTCCCGAGAAGTCGCGTAGTAATGACTCCACTTCTTCAATACGGGCAACCGTTCGAGAATTGCCGTTCCGTCCAGGGACAGCAGGAAAACGAATACGGCCAGAGCGACCAGGACGAGTCCAATAACGACCCACCCGTAGGGTATGAAGATGAGCCCCCACAGCCCCAGCAGCAGCAGCGACATCAGGTCGACCAGCCTCTCCATGATGACCGCCGGAGCCGAGACGGCGACGGGTACATCCGCCTTCTTGTAGAGCAGGTAGGACTTGGCCAGCTCCCCGACCCTTCCAGGGCTCAAGGTCATGCTAAAACCCGCGAAGAAGACTAATATCTTGAGTTTGCTCGGCGCCCTGATGCCGAGCACCTTCATATAGACCAGCCATCTTAGCAATCGGGCGGCATAGTTTGCCAGGGCAAGGCCGAGGGCGGCCATCCACAGCTCGGCTGGGAAGGACGAGACGCTTTGGGCGAGCTTGGGAACGTCGCCGTAAATCATCAGGCCCGTGAATACGCCGACGGTCAGTAGAAGAAGAACTATGATGTTGCGTTTATTCAACCCGTAACGTTCTCCAGGTTTTGCTCGACTTCACATGGGGCTCGCCATCGGTGAAGACCGCCTCGTCTAATGTCACCGGGTCTGCTTACACGCGAGTCCCGGCCCTACTACGTGAGCGCCCAAGGATTATTTGAACATAGCCAAGTGAACAGTGGGGAGAACAATTAGTACACACAAAGTACACCACCGTGAATAATAGTGAACCTTTGGGAATTCCGACTATTTGCGGCGAGGAAAACATTATGCCGGACAAATTCGCCACAGCTGTGATTTTATCCGCTGTGGCGCATTTAGCGGCGTTCTATTTAGCCTCCTCATGGGCAGTCGATATTCATGAGAAGGAAACCCCGAAACTGGAGACCATAATAACCAAAGTTCGCCTAGTCGAACCGGCGAAACCCAAGCCACCGGAAACTCGTGTTATTGAGGCCATGCCGTGGGCAAATTCCGACCACAAA
>JADFQF010000320.1 GCA_022561955.1 Chloroflexota bacterium
CGCGGCAACGGCCGATCTCATCGTGAACTCGACGTCCATCGGCATGCGTCATACGGACTCCGAAGGCAGCTCGCCTCTCGCAGGCGTCCGGATAAATCCCCGCTCACTGGTGTGCGACATGGTATACAATCCCGAGGACACGCCGCTCCTGAAGGAGGCCCGCGCCGCTGGAGCGCGTACCCTTGGCGGCCTGCCAATGCTGATATACCAGGGCGCGGCGGCCTTCGAGATCTGGACAGGTAAGGAGGCCCCCGTCGAGGTCATGTTCCGCGCAGGCGAACGTGCCATGGCCGAGACTTCCTAACGTCTTCTTATTGGAACGCAGCGTTGAAGCAAAACATCTTCATAACCGGTTTCTCGGGCACGGGCAAGACGACCGTGAGCCGAGAGGTCGCCAGGCGAATGGGCTGGCGCTTCGTCGACGTCGACGATGAGATAGTAGCCCATGCCGGAAAGTCCATCGAAGCCATCTTCGACGAGCACGGCGAGGAGCATTTCAGGCGACTCGAAGGCGAACGACTCGGTACCATCGCGGAGGGCAGGCGTCAAGTCGTATCCACGGGCGGCGGCATCATCATGGACGACCGAAACCGTCAGGTCATGACCGGAAACGGCATCGTGGTATGCCTCGAAGCCAGGCCGGAGACTATTCTCGATAGACTCAGCGAGCAGCAGTCAAAAGACGGCGGAGTTGTGCGCCCAATGCTCTCGGCCAAGGATCCGTTAGCAAGAATCATTTCCTTGAAAGCCGAGCGCCAATTCAACTATACTCTCTCGGATTGGACGGTCCACACGGACGGCCTGAATCCGGCGCAGGTCGCCGACGAAGTGCTGAGGGCATGGAGTATGCTGGGCGACACAATTACGCAGGCTGAAAGCGAACACGACTCGGAGCTGGCCGCCACGGTCAGAAGTGCCTCCGGCGACTATCCCATATGGGTAGGGTGGGGAAACCTGGACGAGCTAGGGGAGAGGGTCCAGCGAAGGCTTTCGCCTCCGGTCGCGTATATAATCACGGACGAAGGCGTCTACAGACCGGCCCGTCGAGCTCAGCTCTCCATGGAGGCCGTCGGGATCCCCACGCACATGTTCCTGATGCCGCCGGGGGAGCAGCACAAGACTCTCGAGACCACGCAGCTCGTCTTCAGGTGGCTGGCCGAACGCAAGGCCGAGCGCGGGCACCTGATTATCGCCGTGGGCGGCGGCGTCGTCGGAGACCTAGCGGGTTTTGTCGCGGCAACCTACCTTCGGGGCATGCCCTTCGTACAGGTGCCGACAAGCCTGCTGGCGATGATGGACTCGTCCATCGGAGGTAAGACGGCCGTCGATCTGCCCCAGGGCAAGAACCTCGTGGGGGCCTTCTACCAGCCCAAATTTGTCCTATCGGACGTGAGTACGCTCCAGACGCTGCCGGCCAGGGAGCTTACATCGGGATGGGCCGAGGCCATAAAGCACGGGCTAATTCTCGACGACGAGCTCCTGGCGTCTTTTGAAAGCCGGCCCGAAGCCATAAAATCCCTCGAACGGGATGTGGCCACCGATGTGATTCGGCGCAGCGTCGCCGTCAAGGCCAATATCGTCTCCCAGGACGAGCGCGAGACCCTGGGCATAAGGATACTGCTGAACTACGGACACACCATAGGACATGCAATAGAGGCCTCGACGGGCTACGGGACGTTTCTTCACGGCGAGGCCGTGAGTATTGGCATGATGGGCGCGGGCCTCATCAGCAACAGGTTGGGGCTCATGTCGACCGAAGAGCTGGACCGTCAGCGCTCGGCCCTGGAGGCTTACGGGCTGCCGCTGTCCGCGGGCGAGCTGGACCTGGACGCGGTCAGAAACGCCATGCTCTCCGACAAGAAGACCTCGGGAAAGACCATCCGCTGGGTCTTGCTCGACGGCATAGGCGGCGCCGTTACCCGCAACGACGTACCCCCCGACCTCGTGCAAGAAGCGCTCGAAAGCCTCTCCGGGTAGCGCCCCCGAACGTGTTTGACTTCGACATAGCATGGCTATGGCTGGTCCTCATGGGGTTCGGCACCGGCATCTACGGAGTTCTCATAGGCGCCGGAGGCGGCTTCATAATCGGGCCTCTGCTGCTGATATTCTTCGACGTCGAACCCGTGACCGTTGCGGGCACGGTGCTTGCCCTCGTCGCGGCCAATAGCATTTCCGGGAGCTTTGCCTTTCGTCGCATGGGCACGGTCGATGTTCGAAGCGGTCTGCTCTTCGCCGCCGCCGCCATACCGGGGTCGGTGATCGCGCCCTTCGTGATTGGCTCCGTGGCGCCGGGCCTATTCCAGCTGTTATTTGGCGTGCTGCTGCTGGTTCTGGCCCTTCGCCTCGCGACATCCTCATTAGACAGGGTAGAGGCGCGTGAGCCCGACCCCGATGCCAAGAACCGAAGGTTTGTCGGGTTCATGATAAAGTCCAGGGAGATTAAATCCGCCGAGGGTGGGACTTACAGATACCAGTTCAACGAGACCTTCGCCACGGCCTTTAACGTGGTACTGGGCTTCGTTTCGAGCTTCTTCGGGACTGGCGGCGGATTTCTCAGAACACCGGTCCTGGTCTATTCATTCGGGTTCCCTGTGCGAGTGGCCGTGGCAACCTCCATATTTACGCTATCTTTCTACACGACCGCCGGAGCCATCACCCACGCCGCCCTCGGTCACGTCGAGTTCTTCCCTACCTTTGTCTTTACCGGCATGGGTCTCATTGTGGGCGGACAGCTGGGCGCGCGGCTGACCAGCAGGGTGAAGGGGAAGTGGATCCTCAGGCTACTGCTTTTCGTGGTGCTGGCCCTCGGCGTCAAGCTACTGATACAGGGCATAAGCGATCTGATATCTTAGAGTCATCGGAAACGCCCGCATGAGAGCTCAGACATGTCCCTGCTGACAGTTCACCAGACAGACGGAAACGCGAGGGCTGGAACGCTACACACCGGCCACGGCGACGTGCCGACCCCCGCATTCATGCCCGTGGCCACACAGGGCTCGGTGAAGGCGGTCGATCCGGCGGACCTCAGGCCTATTGGGGCGAAGATCCTTCTCG
>JADFQF010000321.1 GCA_022561955.1 Chloroflexota bacterium
GCATGAAGGTGCCCGAGGTCCTGGGCGGCGCGGAGGCCGATCTCGTGACGCAGATCGAGGTCGTCGAGGCCATGACCCGCATCGATACCTCCGCCGGTTGGACCCTGATGATAGGCGCAGGTTCCCTGGGGATGGCGTCGGCATTTCTCAGCGAAGAGGCCGTCCCCGAGGTATTTGCAGATGGACGAATCCCGAGGTTTGCATCGTCTTCAAGGCCGAGTGGAACGGCGGTGCCGGCCGAGGGTGGGTTTATCGTGAACGGCAGGTGGCCCTTCGCCAGCGGAGTCCTGCATTCGGAGTGGATTCTGGCCGGGATCCCTATTGCAGAAGACGCCGCTCCCGGAGGACGCCGAACAATCGTCTTCCCAACGTCGAAGGCTGAGATTCACGATAACTGGCACGTCGCAGGCCTTCAGGGCACGGGAAGCTGTGATTTTTCCTTGACGGACCTGTTCGTACCCGATGAATTTACATGCGACGTCATGAGCGACACTCCCAGGCGGGGACTGCCCCTGTACAACATCCGCGTTCCAGGCATATTAGCGGTCGAGCACGTCGGATTTGCCCTGGGCGCCGGGCGTCGGGCGCTGGACGAGATTGCTGAGCTCGCCCAGACCAAGAGCCGAGGCGTCCCGCCATCCGCGCTAATACAGCGGACCTCGTTTCAGCAGGCTATCGGCGAGTGTGACTTCAGGCTTCGGGCCGCGCGTGCCCTGTCCCTGGAGATCTACGAAGACGCCTGGCAGACGGTGTGCTCCGGCGAGCCCGTCAGCCTGAACGCGCAGGTAGAGATGCGGGCGGCCTCCGCATATGCCACTCACGTGGCGCTGGATGCCGCGTCCCAGGCCTTTCAGTTTGCCGGTGCTTCGGCGCTATACTCGACCAACGTCATACAGCGCTGCTACCGCGACCTGAGCGCGGCGGCCCAGCACGGCATGGTGAGCAGCACGTCATACGAGAACCACGGCAAGCTGAAGCTGGGACTCACTGAGGTCCATGCGCTGGGGTAGTAACAGGTTTGGGTTCCCTGCTAGTCTATAGAGGAAACGAGGAAAGGCTCATCGCTTCCGCAAAGGAGTTGGAGACAAAAATCTAGCAATGATTCCAGCCCGGCGCGAAGCAGTTGAGATCCACAATTAACGGCTATCTATTCTCAACGCACAGCAAACCTGATACTGTCGTTCACAAGACGGCATTTCAAAAGGGTGAGACTTTGCCAAGACGCAAACAAGAATGGGCTGTCCGCGGCAGGGGTTTCGAAAAGATTGAGAAGGCCGGATGGCGGCAAGTCGAAGTCGAGAATCTAACATTCGAATCTTTCGTTCGACTTGAGAACGGGAGAAATGGACGGGCCGATATATTAATAAAGGACGACGATGGCTGGTTCAGCATAATCGAGATCAAGGCCAGCGACTGGGATATTATGGCTGACCATAGAATCCGGCCCAACTTGTTAAGACACGTGCGGCAATTGATGTCATACGTGGAACCTTTTCACAATAGGGGAATTGATATCTGCCCTGCCTTAATTTATCCCAGTGCACCCAAATCTTTGGAGCGCCGACGGATAATAGAATCATTATTGGAAGAGAAATGGATACAGGTTGTGTGGGCGAAGGAACGGACAAAGGAATAGCCGCTCAGGGCTAGACGATCTTATCCACGTGACAATGGCTGACGTTCCTCATCCCTTTACACCCCGCTTCTCCAAGGTGTCCTCGTTGAGCTCCAGGCCCCAGCCGGGGCGGTCCAGGAGCTTCATCTCGCTGTTGACGATCTCGGGCCGCACCGTGAACAGCTCCTCCCATATGGGGTCCCGGGCCGCGTCGGGGAAGGTCTCCAGTATCTCGCCGTTGGGCATCGCCGCCACGACGTGGCCGTGGATCTGCGGGTCGTGGTGAAGGGCAAGGTTCACGTTCTGCGTCGCGCACATCCCTGCGATCTTGAGCACCTCGGTTATCCCCGCCGAGCGGGTGCAGTCGAACTGCATTATCTTGATGCCGCCCCGCATTACCAGGTCCCGGGCGTCCCAGCGATGCAACGCCTGCTCGCCGGACGCGATTGGTATGCTCGTGGAGTCCGCGACCTGACGTAGGCCCTCCACGTGGTCGTACCAGTGCACGGGCTCCTCTAGCCAACGAATGTTCAGAGGCTCCAGGGCCCTGGCGGCGACGATGGCGGTGGGCACATCGTAGCCCTCGTTGACGTCGACCATGATGTCGATATCGGGGCCGACGGCGTCGCGAACGGCCGCGACCCTCTCCACGTCCTCGCCCACGGAGACACCGCCGATCTTCAGCTTGATGGCGTCGTAACCCATGCCTACGTATGTTTTGCACTCGGATGCCAGATCGGACAGGGTCTTGCCATCCTGGTAGTAGCCTCCCGTGACGTAGCAGGGGACCGTGTCCCGAAAGCCACCGAGCAGCTTGTATACGGGCATGTTCGCGGCCTTGCCCTTGATGTCCCAAACGGCGATGTCTATCGCGGCGATGGCCGTCATGATCTCCCTGCGGCTGAATCCCGCCTTGGCCCAGCCCTTGCTGAGGGTAAGTGAAAACATCTTCTGCCACAGCCGCTCGTTGTCCAGCGGGTCCTCGCCGATGACCAGCGGCCTGAGCAGCTCGACGATCGCAACCGCCGCGCCCGACATGCGGGGCACGCCCTGGTAGTCGAAATGGTGTATCGAACCGCCGTGGGCCTCGCCGATGCCTTCTATGCCGTCGTCTGTGCGCAGCCTGACGACCAGCTCGCTCACCTGGCCCACCTCGTTGATGGAGGTCCAGAACGGATTCTCGAATCGGGGCCAGACGAGCACGTCCAGCTTGACGTCCGTTATCTTCATGTAACTCTCCCCTTCTCAGACGAGCCTCCCTCGGGCCACACGCCGACGATGGGCCTCGAACGAAGCAAGGCTAACAGTCCGCGACCGGCTTCGTCCAGCCTACGCCATTCGTGCCGCTCTTATGGCTTCCTTGCGTAACGAAGAACATGACGCCCGGAGGAAGCAGCCCTGCCAGTTCGGTTCGAAATGGTTGAATGAGGGCATGG
>JADFQF010000322.1 GCA_022561955.1 Chloroflexota bacterium
CCGCCTTCCCGAATATTGAAGGCGACGACGAGGGCGCTGTCCGGTGACTGCTCGAACTCCTTGACCTGGGGAAGATTCGTCCGCGCCGTGTTCCGCCAGTGGATATGATGCCAGGGATCGCCCGACACGTAGTTCCTGGAGCCGGTGATCTGGTCCCCTACCCTGGCGCGGCTCGTGGTACTGCTAAACATGCCCGAGCTGCTGGCCATGTCCAGTCCGGTGAGACGATGCACCTTGGGTAATACCAGCACCTCCATGGGGTCGTCGAACCTTTTTCGCCTGCGGAACAGACCGAAGGGTACCTGCGTCTCGATATTCAACGGCGGGAGCTGATAAAGACCTCGCTTCGTGAAGGTCGCCTGCGTGGTTCCAGTCTGGTCCCGACGCCTGCCCAGCCAGGCGATAAAGAGCTGCTTATTGGCCGACTCTATGCCCCGGTCGCCGTAGTTGTAGCCGACGGTCACGAACATGCAGGGCAGAAAGCCGCGGTTCTCCAGGGCGATGTCCAGCTCAACGAGATCACCGACCATGGGCCCCGGATAATCATCGGAGCCGTGCCATCGGGATATCCTTCGTCTGATCCTGAGGTCGCCGATGGCGATCCAAGGCATTGCGGCGGATACCACGATCGCGCCCCAAAGCACGGCGTCGAACAGGAGCAGCCACCCGATCCTGGTGAGTCCCGCCAATATCAGAACGAGGATGGCCGTGATGATTACGCCGACGCCCCTAATCCGCACCATAGCTCTGCTTCCCTATACCGGAACCGGCACGGACTTCAATACCTCGTCAATTACCTCTCGTTGCGCGGACTCCGAGCCGGAATGGACTTCGATGCGGTGCGGAAGCACTAGCTTCGCCACCCTCTTCACGTCGTCGGGAATCAGATAGTCCCGGCCATCGATTGCGGCCCATCCCTGGGCGGCGTCCTGAAGCAGCACGGTGCCTCTGGGGCTAACGCCCCTGGAAACCGAGGAGTGCCGCCGCGTCGCCTGCGCCAGGTTGACGATGTACTCCTTCACCGGGAGCGCCACGTTGACCCGCTTCACGACGGCCTGCATGGCCACGATCTGCTTGGTCGTCACGACTGGCGATACCTGCTCCATGCCGTGCTCGGCCCTGGACAAGATCTCCACCTCCTGCTCCATCGACGGAATGCCGAGGCTCATTCGGATGAGAAACCTGTCGAGCTGGGAGTCCGGGAGGGGAAACACCCCGTGGCTTTCGGCCATGTTCTGAGTCGCGATGACCAGGAACGGCCTGGGCAGGGGGTAGATGTCGCCGTCCGCGCTGACCTGAAACTCGGCCATCGCCTCCAGCAGGGCGGCCTGTGTTCGTGGGCCTGTTCGGTTGATCTCATCGGCGATGAGGATGTTGGAGAAAACCGGGCCGGGCCTGAACTCGAAATTACTCTCCTTCATGTTGAATATAGAAGTGCCCGTGATATCGCTCGGCAGAAGGTCGGGCGTGCACTGGACCCGCGAAAACTTTCCCTGGATGGAGTTGGCAAGGGTCTTGGCCATGAGAGTCTTGCCCACCCCCGGCGTGTCCTCGAGGAGGATGTGCCCCTGCGTTATAAGACCCAGGACGACGAAGCGGATCGACTCCTGGGAGATGACTACCGCCTTCGCGATATTTTCGACCAGCGAAGAGACCAGCTCCTGAAATCCCGGCGAGACCTGACTCGCCTGCGAGGCGTCGTCTTGCACCTGTATCTGAATACTCTGTGTGGCCATATACAGCCCTCGTCAGTACTAAAAGAATGAGAATTATCACCGGCACACCCAGGCCCAGGCGAAAAAGGAGGTCCCTCGAGGCTCAGGAAAAAGAGGGTACGCCTATGCCGAGTGTGCCCATGATGTCATTCTATCGCCCCTGACGCGCAGTACGTCCAAGCGAACACGTGATTTGGTAGGTTGTAGCACCCAGGGCAATTGTTGTACTTTTCCCTTACTTGGGTCAGACGTTGTTGAAAATTGTTCCATTCGATAGCTAAAATTTAGGCTCAGACCTGCGATAATCGTCTGGTGGAGCCATAGGCGGGACAACAGAGGTGGTCAGTACACCCACCCCGTTGAGAAATCGTGGATGTTAATCAGACAGCAATTCTTAAACATGAGGTTAGAGTTTGCCCGACGAAGCCGACTTTTCGGCGGCGTTTTATCAGCGCTACGCACACGAATATGCAGAGGTCACGGACGCGTTATTGCAGTCGCGCTATACTGATTCCACGCATCCGGCCATGCGCAACGACAGCGACAAGATGGAAAGGCTCGAAGAGCTGATTGCTCCCGGAAGCAAGGGGCTGGACGCAGGTTGCGGCCCTGGTGCGAGGGACCTCTATCTCCTCTGGAGCAGAGGCTACGATATAGTCGGCGTCGATGCGCTGGAGGAGAGCAGCGAGGTCACGAGAGAGCTTCATCCCGAGATAGCGGACCGAGTCGCGGTCGCCGACCTTCGCGAGCCACTTCCCTTCGAGGACGAAAGCTTCGACTTCGTGCTCAGCAACTCGGTGATCCAGCACATCGACACGGAAACGACCTTCGACGTCACCATTCCCGAGATGGCCAGGGTCATCGGAAGGGGCGGCGTGTTGCAGCTCATGTTCAAGGTCGGCAGCGGTGTCGAGACCGTTTTCGACAAGGACTACGGCGAAAACCGGAGCTTTCAGCTCTACGAGCCGGACGAGATAGTGGAGCGGCTGGCAGGCTTGAATATGGAGGTCATTCCGGCTGAAGGCGAAAAGCTCGGCGGCGTCATATTATTTACCGACCCCAAGCCCATGCGTCACTGTCTGATATATTTCCGGCGGACAGGCTAGACGGCTCGAAGGGTAGTAGATGGCCTCAATACGATGACCGGCCCTCAGCCTGACGTCGTCTGCTTCGGCATGATAACCCCTGCGACAGTCCTTGTCGTGGACGAGTTTCCTGAGCACAACACGGGCGTTGCCTGGCGCGAGCGTGCCGACTTCATCTCGGACGACGCCGCGATAGTCGCCGTGCTCCTGAAGCAATGGGGCGTGCAGTCCGGCTGGATC
>JADFQF010000323.1 GCA_022561955.1 Chloroflexota bacterium
CGGGCCGGAGGGTGCTACAAGATTCCCAACGTCCAGATCGAGAGCGTACAGGTCTACACGAACAGCGTTCCCTGCGGGCATATGCGCGCTCCCGGCGAGCCTCAAGTCCTGTTCGCCATGGAATCTCACATGGACATGATCGCGAGGCAGCTTGGCATCGACCCTCTGGAGTTTCGCATGCGCAACCTGGTCGAGCAGGGTGACGAGACGCCCGCGGGGAACCTGTACGAAGGCGTCAGGGCCAAGGAGACGCTTGACGCGGCGGTCCAGGCGGCGGGATATGGCTCGGCGAAGGCGGCCAACGTAGGCCGTGGAATCGCCATGGGGGAGCGCGGCCCCGGCGGCGGCGAGTCCCACGCGGCGGTGACGTTGAACCCCGACGGGACGGTCGTCCTGGGCACGCCCGTCTTCGAGCAGGGAACGGGCACGCATACGAGCATGCGACAGATCGTGGCGGAGGAGCTCGGGTTGCCCTTCGAGCGCGTCGACGTTCAGGTCTGGAACACGGACGCGGTACCCTTCGATTCGGGTGTCGGCGGAGCCCGCGTGACTCGAATAGCAAGCATCGCCACGAACGGCGCCGTCGAGGACGCAAAGAATCAGGTGATTCGCCTGGCCGCCGAGCTGACGGGCTGGCCCGAGGAAGCTATCGAGTTTCGAGGTGACGATGTGAGGCACGGCGGCACGGGGGAAAGCCAGGGTTGGGCCGACCTGCTTGGCCGATCGGGGGGCTCCGTTACGGGCAGGGGGCACTACGAGGACAGCGGACACGCGGACGTAACGTCCTTCACGGCGCAGGTGGCGGAGGTGTCGGTCGACCCCGAGACCGGCGAGATAAAGCTGCTTCGAGTCACCACCGCCCACGACGTCGGGCGGATTCTGAATCCCGTCGGACACCAGGGCCAGATCTACGGCGGTCTCATGCAGGGCATCGGCTACGCCATGATGGAAGAGCTTCAGATCGAGGACGGCCGCGTCGTGAACCTGTCCTTCGGCGACTACAAGATACCTACGTCGATGGATATGCCTGAGGTAAAGACCGTACTGCTGGAGTCCGATAACGGCGTCGGCCCATACAAGATCAAGGGCATTGGCGAGAGTCCCAACGGGCCGATAGCGGCCGCCATCGCCAACGCCATAGCAGACGCGGTCGGCGCCCGAATCCAAGACCTGCCGCTCACGTCGGAGAAGGTCTACCGTGCGCTGAAAGGAAAGTAGCCGAAGTAGGCGTCTTGTTACGGCGGCTAATTTTCGGAAATATCCAGACCCGCCTTGTTCCAGAGGTACAAGATGACCAGCATATCTTCCACACAGCCAGACGATCACGGCGATGAGCCCGGAAATATTATTTACAGCTACGATTCCCCTGCCGTACAAGCGCACTACGTGGAGCGCGAAGCGGCGGCGGCGGCCGACTTCTTCCTCCCACACTTGAGCCCAGGCATGACACTGCTGGATTGTGGCTGCGGCCCCGGAACGATAACCTTCGGCCTGGCCGAGGCGGTGGCGCCCGCGGAGACGGTCGGCGTGGACCTCGAGCCCAGCATGATCGACCGGGCCGAGGCCTTCGCGAAGGAACGCGACGTGCCAAACGTGCGCTTTCAGGTCGCCGATATCTTCGAGCTACCCTTCGACGAAGGCTCTTTTGACGTCGTGTACAGCTGCGCGGTACTCGAGCACCTTGGCGAACCGGCCCGGGCGCTTCGAGAGATGGGAAGGGTCTTGAAGCCCGGCGGCCTTATCGGCGTGGTGAGCACCGACTGGGCCGAGCCCCTCATCTCTCCGTCGAGTGAGGCGGTAAGCCTGTTCTTCGACCTGTTCGAGAGGGGCTTCAACCGCAACAGGGGTTCAATGAACCGCGGTAGCACCTGCAAGTCATGATCATTAAGTCAGGTTTTAGCGTCGGCGAATTTTCCGCGGATTACGGTAACACCGCAGACCCGGAAGCAGTCGCTATCCGGATCGAAGGGTACATAGATTGGGTCGAGAACTTGCCGCTGTTTGAGCAGGCCATCGATCTGGGTTGGATCGACCGTCCTTCGCTCGAAAGGATGTGCGCTGAAATGAGGGAGTGGGGTAAACGGCAGGATGCATTTATGGCCGTCGGCAGGTGTTCGGCCGTCGGGTGGAAAAGCTGAACCCACCCGAATCTCCGACCTGAACCGACCACACGCCCGGCCGTTTTTTTACCCTCCCCGCCCCGGACACATCTGCTAAAATTCTTCAAAATATTCCCATTATTGGCGACAGTCGTTTAGATACGGGTCCTGTCATTGAGGCGCCCGGCGGTTTCATAGTCTGGAAGGAGCCTGTGATGTCTTATCAGTCCGCGCGGCTACAGGTGGCGCCCTCCGAATCCGAGCTAGTCAACACCTTCATAGACGCCATGTCCCGCGTGTACATCTGGATGACGGGCGGCCTGCTGATAACGGCCGTCGTGGCCGCATTCGTCGCGAGCTCCGACGACCTCGCGGCCATACTATTCGGCGGCAGCTTCGTATTCTGGGCAGTCATAATCGCCCAGTTCGGGCTGGTCATCGCCCTCTCCGCCGCGATACACAAGATGTCGCCCACGATGGCCCTGGGCCTGTTTTTCGTATACTCCGGCCTCATGGGCGTCACCATGTCATTCGTGTTCCTCGCATACGAACTGGGGACCGTCGCGATAGCGTTCGGCGTAACGACCGGTACCTTCGCGGCGCTGTCCATCGTGGGCCTGACGACGAAAAAGGACCTGACGAAATGGGGACCGCTATTGATGGTCTCCCTCTTTGGGCTGATAATCGCGTCGATGGCCAACATGTTTCTCCAGAGCCCCGTGTTCGACTACCTCATCTCCTACCTCGGGGTATTCTTATTCATGGGTCTCACCCTCTACAGCACTAAGTCGATCAAGACGATGACCTTCGAGGCTCTGTCCAACGGCGATGCGCAGGCCGTCAGCCGAATCGGCGTCATCGGGGCCTTGCAGCTCTACCTGTCGTTCATCAACCTGTTCCTGTTCATACTTCGCATCGTGGG
>JADFQF010000324.1 GCA_022561955.1 Chloroflexota bacterium
CTCAGTACCGCTATTTTCCAGCGGGGCTCTGGTTCCGTGACGGGATACGGCTGAGCTGGGAGCCCGGTCTATCCGACCTCCAGGAGATTGGCAGCGGCGATCCCATAAAGCTATGGGCCGCGGTCAGCTACTACACGATTGTGGAAGAGTAGTCTCACTATGGGCCTATCCGATAAGTGGCACGATTGGTTCGACAAGCTCTCCGACGAATCGGAGTCCGAAGATATACATATTAGTGAGTCGGACACCACGAACGGGCAACCTTCCGTTCGTCCTTGAACGATGAGATAGGTGTTTATGCGGTAGAGCGAATGCATCAGAATAGACCCGTTCCAACGCTCTCCAATTTAGGAAACATCTTTGCGCAAGGTCGAGCTTATCTCATATTTCAGGTATGCTCCTCACGGGCGAACCGACCTCCCCTAACCCCTCCTTGCCAAGGAGGGGGATAAAACCGTCCCCCTTGCGAAGGGGGACTACAGGGGGTCTGCTCTGAGGGATTCCACGACTCCGTCTAGATTCTTGAACGCGTCCTTATATAGACTTTGGACATTCCGATTGCCCCTCAACACGTAAGGCATATAGCTGATGGTCAGCAATCGGCAGACTTTATGCATGTCGAGTTTGCAGGGTGATATGCAGAGAGTCCTTGAACGATGAGATAGGTGTTTATGCGGCAGAGCGAAGGCGCCAGAATAGACCCGTTCGAACGCCCTCCAATTTAGGAAGCATCTTTGTACAGAGTCGAGCTAAGTTTCTGAAAGCCCGAAAAGCCAAAAGAACCTCCTTGACAATCGCTCCCCTACCCACTAGGTTTTAGCCCACACTCGCGTATCAGTTTAGGAGCAGCCTGGTGGCGACAGACTCACTTTTCCCTGCCGCGAATCGTCCCGCCGCAATCGGCGCCAACGGCATGGTCGCGTCGGCGCATCCTCTGGCATCGATGGCCGGTCTGCGAATTCTGCAAGACGGCGGCAACGCCTTCGACGCGGCGGTGGCGGTCGCATCCGTGCTCAACGTCGGCGAGCCATACATGTCGGGCGTCGGAGGAATCGGGCTGGCGCTGGTCTACGTAGCGAAGGAAGACCGGGTCCGAGTGCTGAATTTCTCCGGACGGGCGCCCAAGGCGGCAACGCCCGACAAGTTCAGCCACGAGACCGTCGAGACAGGCATGCTCGCCCCAATGGTCCCCGGCAACGTGGCCGGCTGGCTGACATTGCACGAGACCTACGGCTCGTTGGACAGGGAGCGGCTGTTTCAGCAAGCAATCGACTACGCTGAAGACGGCATGCCCGTAACCACACTGAACTCCCGAATGATGGCCCAGAGCGCCTCGCGGCTGTCGAAGTTTCCATCGGCGCCCATAATTCTCGGCGACAACGGCAGGCCGCCGAGGCCGGGTACGAAGCTCAGAATGCCGCAGCTTGCCCAGTCCCTTCGGACGATAGTCAAGGGCGGCAAAGACGTCTTCTACAAGGGTGAGCTTGCCGAGCGCATCGTCAAGGGCAGCCAGGAGCTGGGCGGGCTATTCACGATGGAGGACATGGCGGAATACGAGCCCCAGTGGCAGGAGCCCATCCGTATCGGTTATCGAGACTACGAGGTCTACACGACTCCCCCTAACTCCAGCGGCTTTCAGATTCTCCAGACCCTCAAGCTTCTGGAGGGTTACGGCCGGGACCGGCTCGTCTTCCAGAGTCCGGAGGCCCTTCATCTGATGATGGAGGCGGTCAAGCTGTGTACCACGGACAGAATCAGGTACGCGGGCGACCCGGACGTGGTAGACGTTCCAGTCAGAGGACTGCTCTCAGACGAGTACGCGGCGAAGCAGAGGCGACGCATCGACCCCGAAAGCGCGGCATTGGTCTCCGGAGAGCACTACAGCCGTAAGATCGCCGCCGAGGCGATCGGCCCCGGAAACCCCGAGGAGTTCGACGGCGGCATGACCACGCACTTCGCCGTGGCCGACCGCGACGGCAACGTCGTTTCCGTCACGCAGACGCTGGGCGGCGGGTTTGGCTCGGCGGTGGCTCCCGGCGATACCGGCATCTTCCTGAACAACATGTGCTACTGGTTCGACCTGGAGGAGGGCAGCCCCAATCTGATCGGCCCCGGCGTTCGTGTCGACTTCGTCGTGGCGCCGACTCACACCTTCAAGAATGGTAAATTCTACGCCAGCATGGGCACGCCCGGCAGCTGGGGCATCCTACAGACCACGGTCCAGTTCCTCATGCACCTGCTGGACTTCGGCATGGACCCCCAGGAGGCGATCGAGGCTCCGAGATTTCGGTACTTTACAGGCAGACGCGTCGAGATGGAGGAGCGGTTCCCGATTCAGGTTCGGCGTGCGCTCGAGGGGAAGGGCCACGAGGTCGCCGTCGTGGAGCCGTGGTCCATGTCCGTGGGCGGCGCTCAAGGCATAAGGTTCCTGCGGGATGAAGGTGTGTTCCAGGGTGGGGCAGACCCTCGCAGAGACGGACTCGCTATTGGATGGTAAATGAATGGCCGAACACAAGGTTTTCGTAACGCGGCGGCACATCGTCCCGGACGCCATCGCATATCTGGAGAAGCATTTCGACGTCGATGTCTGGGAAGAGCGCGACGCTCCCTCTAAAGACGTCCTACGCCAAAAGGCCGCCGAGTGCCAGGGATTTCTCACGGAGATAACGGACATCGTAGACAGGGAGTTTCTGGACGGCGCCACCGCTCTCAAGATCGTGGCGAATCGAGCCGTGGGCATGGACAACATAGACATCCCCGAAGCCACGCGTCACGGCGTCCTGGTGTCCAACACGCCGGGCGTATTGCACGAGTCCTGTGCAGACTTCGCCCTGGGGCTCATGCTGTCCCTGGCGCGGAACATCACCTACGGCGACAGGCAGGTCCGGGCGCACGAGTGGAAGATATTCGACCAGATTCCCTACCTGGGCACGGACGTTTACGGCGCCACGCTGGGAATCGTCGGCCTTGGGCTGATAGGGACCGCCGTCGCAAAACGGGCCAAGGGGTTCGACATGC
>JADFQF010000325.1 GCA_022561955.1 Chloroflexota bacterium
GAGCCGGGCGTCTTCAAGGACCGCCACCTGATGGAAGGTGTACCCCACCGACTGCTGGAGGGCGCGATCATCGCGGCATACGCCTCCGGAGTGGAGCGCGCCTACATCTACATCAACGCCGAGGCCAATCTTTCCGCAGACCGCATGCGAAAAGCAGTCGAGGAAGCGTACGAACATGGCCTGTTGGGCGAAAACATCCTTGCTTCGGGTTACTCCCTCGAGGTCGAGATCATGCGAGGGGCCGGGGGGTACGTCTGCGGCGAAGAGACCACGCTGTTGAACACGATGGAGGGTTATCGGAGGGAGCCTCGATTGAGACCCCCCTTTCCCACCGAGCAGGGCCTGTGGGCCAAGCCGACCGTGATTAACAATGCCGAGACCCTGTGCAGCCTACCCTACATCCTCGCCAACGGCGCCGAAGCGTACGCCGAGGTCGGCACGGACGATGCAACCGGCACGAAGATAATCAGCCTCAGCGGGTCGGTCAAGCGCCCCGGCGTGGCAGAAGTGCCCATGGGGACCACGCTTCGTCAGATCATTCACGAAATCGGCGGCGGACTACCGGACGGCCGAGAGCTTGCCGCCGTCGCGGTGGGCGGTCCCTCCAGCGGGATCTTCCCGCCATCGGAAATCGACACGCCGATCAAGCCCGGCTTTCTGCACGAGTCTGGCGTCATGCTTGGTGCGGGCGGAGTGATCGTCCTGGACGACCGCACGAGTGTCCTGGATTCCATAAGGGGGCTTGCCGAATACAACGCCAAAGAGTCCTGCGGCAAGTGCACGCCATGTAGAGAAGGCACGCCCCGCATGGTGGACCTCCTGGATAGAGTTCTGTCCGGCGAGGGTACGGCGAGCCGGCTGGAGGAGCTGCGGGAGCTTGCGCAGGTCGTAAACGCCGCTTCGCTATGCGGCCTTGGCCAGGCCGCCGGCAATCCCATCCTGAGCGCCCTGCACTTCTTCGAAGATGAGTTTTCTCGCAAGTAATGCCAAACTTGACCAGGAGCTAAGAACGCGAGGTTGAAATGGCAAATTCAAGGAAGCGATTCATAGTCGACGAACAAGGCAAACGTCAGGCAATCGTCCTCCCTATCAAAGAATATGAAGAGCTTTTGGAGGACCTGGCAGATTTGGCCGTCATTGCCGAAAGAGCAGACGAGCCTTTGGAATCACTTGAAGTAGTCAAGAAGCGACTGGAAAAAAGGTGGCAGATTACTCCGTAGTCATAACTCGCAGTGCCGGCAGGGAGATGGAACGTCTTCCGGGGAATATTTCGAGAAGGGTTTTGAGCGCCATTGAGTCACTGGCGGAAGAGCCGAGGCCCAGAGGTTCTCGGAAGCTGGTTGGCAGCGACGATTCTTACAGGTTAAGAGTAGGTTCATACCGAATTCTCTATCAGATTTCCTATAGTCGTCGGGACGTAACGGTTTACGCAGTAGGTCATCGGAGTGACGTTTACAGGTGACCTTCCAGGGAAAATTCAGATTCGGGATAAGAGCAGTTTATGAATATAAAGCTATCCATCAACGACACCGAGATCGAAGCGCCCGACGGCTCCTCGGTGCTCGACGTCATCAACGCCTCGGGCACGTATATCTCTCAGCTATGCAAGGACCCGGACATGAAGGCCATCGGCGCGTGCCGGACATGCCTGGTGCAGATCGAGGGCGTGCGCGGCTATCCGGCGTCGTGCTCGGTGCCCGCGACCGACGGCATGAAGGTCTGGACCAACACCCCCGAGGCCGAGGCCATGCGTCGCGGCGTTATCGAGCTTACACTGGCCATGTTCCCTGAGAACGGCGACGCGTCCAAGGACTACAAGGAGCTGACTCTCGCGGCCAAGAACCACGACATCACGGAGCCAAGGTGGGGTGGCCGCGAACGACACGCCACCGACGACAGCAACCCCGTATTCAGCATCGCCATGGACTCGTGCATCCTGTGCCAGCGGTGCGTGCAGGCGTGCCAGGACGGCCACCAGTTCATAGGGGCCATCGACATGCTGGGAGCCGGGACCGACGGGCGAATCGGCACGTTCGTGGACAGGCCCCTCCTCGAGTCCGTCTGCACGACATGCGGCCAGTGCTTTTCGGTCTGTCCCACGGGAGCCATCGAGCTCAAGCGTCCCGCCCCAAAAATAGCCAGGACCGTCTCCACCACGTGTCCCTACTGCGGCGTCGGATGCGGCATTCTGGCGCAGGTAGACGACATGGAGCAGCTAGTAGCCGTTCAGGACGACCCCGACAACCAGTCCAGCCTCGGCATGTTGTGCGTCAAGGGCCGGTTCGGCTTCGACTTCGTCAACCATCCCGACCGGCTGACGACGCCTCTAATTCGAAAAAACGGCGAGCTTACCCCTGCGTCGTGGGAAGAGGCCCTAAATCTGATAGTCGAAAAACTGTCGCAATACAGAGGCGATTCCTTCGGTTGCCTGTGCTCCGCCAAGGCCACCAACGAGGACGGCTATATCCAGCAGAAGTTCTCCCGGCTGGTCATGCAGAGCAACAACATCGACCACTGCACACGGCTATGCCACGCTCCGTCCGTCGAGGCGATGCTCGTCTCGTTGGGAAGCGGCGCCACCAGCAACTCCTACGTCGACTACGAAGAGGCCGGGTGTCTGGTCATCATCGGCTCCGACGCCAACTCGAACCACCCCGTCGCCGCGTCACGAATGCGAAGGGCGGTCGTCGAGCGCGGCGCCAAGCTCATCATCATCAACCCCCGGCGCATCGACATGTGCGACTACGCCGACATCTGGATGAGGCCGCGTCCCGGCACGGACGTCGCGCTGCTGAACGGCATGGCGCGAGTCATCCTGGAGGAAGGTCTTGCCGACGAGGAGTTCGTGAGCAGGCGCACCGAGGGCTTCGAGGAGTGGAAGCAGGTAGTCGATAAGTACACCCTCGAGCATACCGAAGGCATCACCGGCGTCCCTGCCGAGGACATCGCCACGGCGGCAAGGATCTACGCGAGCCCGCCCTTTAGCGGTTCGTGCCTCATCTGGGGCATGG
>JADFQF010000326.1 GCA_022561955.1 Chloroflexota bacterium
AAGCACTGCAGCAAATAACGGCCAGCGGCGAAGGATGAGGGGACGCTGTCCAATGATCGATCATTGGCTGAAGAGGTTAGGGGCTCCGCCGTTGAGGCGGCGTCAGTTGACTCGGAAGTGGCGCCGGACGAGGCTAAGAGCGCCTTCTCCCCGGCCTCCAGGAATGCGCGTGCGTCCTGATTGTCGGAATCCAGGAGCAGCACGTCTTGAGCGCGGTTGCTCAGCGTATCCCAGTCGCGTTGAACAAAGGCCTCCTCGGCCTCGTCGAGCAGCCGGTCGATCTGCCTCTGTATGCGCTCGCCTGCCATATGCACGCTCTCCACGGCCTTTGCGTGGGAGTGTAGCAATGGCAAACGCTATCGTCAACTCAATCCGGCCTCTTAGACAGCTACTCGGTACCGGACATCGTGGCTTTTCAGAGAGGCCGGAATAAACGTCTGTCGAGGGCGGGCCTCTTCAAAGGAAGCGCGTGGGGCGGTGAGCGCGGCCTTGACCCCCTTCGGCTCTGGAGGGACATAGTCCGGGGCATGCTTCGGCCGGTTGAAGACCATGTCGGAATAGGGTAGGGCGAGAGGCAGCGCCGGGGGTGCTCTGCCTACTTGTGTCTGAAAATCTTCACGCGGTTGCTCGCCCGGTCCACCACATAGACCAGCCCCGCACTGTCCGTCGCGATGCCTATCGGGCTCAAGAACTGACCCTTGCCTATTCCTCCCTTACCCCAGCTGCCTATGAACTCGGGCCTCGCGGCTCCGGGCTGGAAGACCTGGACCTGGTTCTTGCCCCTGTCGACGATAAATATGTTTCCCAGGGCGTCGGTCGCGACGCCAAATGGTGCGCGCAGGCGGCCGTCTCCCGAACCGGACCCTCCCCATATGCCGGTCGGCAGCAGGGTGGAATCGAATGTGAAAATCCTCTGGCTGCCGCTGTCGACGACGATCGTGTTGCCGGCGCCATCGATCGTGACGCCCCAGGGCTCGTCGAACTGGCTGCCCAGCGTCGAAAGGTCCGTCAGATAGACCCTCCTAGTGTCGAAAGCGAACACCGAGTCGTTCTGATTGCTGGTTACGACGATTAATCCAGACCCTGCGGCTATTCCGGACGGTCGGCTAAATACCTTTCCGACGGGCGTCATATTCGCCAGGAACTCGTAGGAAGAGTCGAAGACGACCACGCGATTGTTTCCGCTGCTGACGACGTAAATGTTGCCGGACTCGTCGACGGCGACGTCCCTCGGAGCTACCAGCACGGGCTGGCCGGGGCCGATTCCCAGCTCCCGCAGAAAATTGTGATCGGAGTCAAAGACGACGACCCGATTGTTGCCCGTGTCGGCAACGTATACCTTTCCGGAGCCGTCGACCTCTACGCCCTCGGGATTCCTAAGAGCCAGCCCGTTAAATAGGTCCGCGCCTCCCAGGTCCGCAATCTCCACATATAGCGGTATGGGAGTGGGAGTCGGAGTTGGACGCGACGGCGTCGGAGTTGGCGTAGGCAACGGCACCGGGGTCTCAGTCGGTGTCGGCGACGCCGTAGCCGTGGGAGACGGCGTGGGGCTTGGCGTAGGCGATGATGTGCTCACCGTCGGCGGAACTACCGTGCGTTCCAACGCCACGGGTCCGGATAGGCCTCCCGACGACGATGTGTCGAAAAGCATGGCCGCGACGAGCCCGAGGGCCACGACGATCAGGATACCCAGGGCGATTATGATATAAACCCAGACGGGCCATCCGCGCAACTTGTATGTCCCCTTAACGTTGTATATGACGGAAGCCCTTGGGCGTTCGTCGACTACATGGTCATTCGAGCAGGGCCCTTAATGCAATGCGGCGGAGGGCCAGCGTTTCAACAAAGGGAGGGCCGCTAACTGACGGCGGCGATGCGACTTTAGACCTCGCGCCTTTAACTAGGCTTAAGCCACACCAGAACACACCCAATATCGACTTGTGGACGTACTACGTCCGTGCTAATTTTCATATGTGGGATTGTGTCCAACAGGCAAGATTGTCGGTGGCTGACAAATGAAATGGAAGGCAGGGTAGGCCCGGACAACATGCGAATCAGCGGCTATTCAAACAGGGTTTTCGCCTGTGCTTTCGCGGCCACAATTCTGGTCTTCGCTTCGGCATGCTTCGGACAGGGCGACCGTGACGATTCATCCTTGACGCCCATACCCGTCGTAGACGCCCCCTACTCTCCGGGCAGGTTTGAATCGATCGGCCGAGAGACAAACGCTACCCTAATAAGCACGACCATTCTTGCCGCGAACGTGTCGGAGATCAATGTGGAGCTATCGGACCTGAGCGAGCCGGTGCAGTCGTTTCTCTTCAGCATAGACCGTCTCACAAACCAGGTCGCGGTCGTGCCTGCGGCAGACGAAGAGGCGGCGAGAAAGACGGGCGATCTCCTGGCCGACCTAAGGGTGGAGATTCTGGATAGAGGCATATTCGATGCCGCGGGAGAGGCCGTAACCCAGCCGGTGGCAAGGTTTGCCGTCCTCTACAGCAGCGAGGTCATCAGCCTGGTCGTGCTCGATGATCGGGGCGCGCCGATACCCGACACCGGCGTGAACCTTGACATCGAAAAACTCCGCAGGGCAGGCAGCTCGCGCTCTGCCATCATTCAAAAGACAAACGGCGGCATCCGGGCCTGGCTGAAAATCGAAGTCCTGAAATCGTTGGAGCCCGAAGAGCCGGCGGCGGTTTCATCACGCCGGTTTACCCAGGACAGGCCCGAGCGTTCGCTGGACGTTCAAGAGGGCCTGAATGAGGGAGCGGTCAAGATAAACGTCCGCGTGCGCGGCATATCCCCTCCGCTGGCCGCGAGTCGGGACCCCTCTGAAGAGGCGTCCCAGAAGCCGCAACAGGCGACCGAGCTCGAGCAGGAGCCGAAGGACGAAGCACCCGACGATCCTCAGGACAATCCGCCTCCGAACGCCCCGGATGAAGGGACCGAGGAAGACGATTCAACAAATACCGGTTCAAGCACCGATCAGATACAACCCACGGACGGCGTG